>URDV01000323.1 GCA_900546605.1 uncultured Prevotella sp. | reverse complement strand
AGATTGTTATAGTCAGACTTTATGAATGTAAAATCGGGTATGGCAACAGAGTAATCATATTCAAAAGCATTGGTGTTCAAACATACAAAATGCGTGTTACCTGCAGTAAAGCTAAAGTTGGGAGAACAAAAAAAATATTGTAGAGTGCATTCAAACTAAGTTGTTACGTGAATATGCCACTGCAAAGTTCACAGATAACAGACCCAATTTTCATGCCCAAATCTGACACACCCTCCGAACATGAGTCTAATGCGTGTTTTCGATTTATTAGTTTAACTCTTCTTTAGAATTATCTTTTCCCATATTACTCCCCTGCTTTTGCTATCATTTCCGTATCGCTCCCGTATCAATCCCGTATTGTTTCCGTATTATTTCCGTATTCCGATACGGGATTGATACGGGATTGATAGGAGGAGGATAGGAGGATGAAGGGAGGACGGATCTTCGAAATTTGGATTTTACAGACTGTTTCGTTTTTGTTTATTTATCATTATTTACGATTTGCTAATATCCTGCGAAAATCCATTTAGCGAAGTATCAGTATAAAGTTACCTTATCATTTGGCGTCGACAAAAGTAAAGATGAGATGAGAGAAATGCAAATTTGGGCACACCCGATAAAAATGTGTGCCAATTACATTGGTTTTTGTCTTCTTATTCCTTTGAAAATGAATTGTTTTTACACTAAAAGGTTTTATTGGCAAATAAGGGAATAAGGCAAAATACAAGCTATTAAACATGAAAGTCTACATTTGTAACTTTTCCATCTATTTTCCCCTCATGATCTCCCAGCAACCCCATATACATGCCGATAAATAGACTGCACAATTTGTGAAAAATGCTGCACAGCATACTCTACATCAGTACACATTATTTGTAACGGAAAAGAGGAACCACCTTCGTGGTATGATGGTTGCATGTAGGCCTGCGACAATTGATAAAAACCATGACGCTTATAAAAGCCTATTCGCCTGCGAGAAACGTCGTCAGCAGGAGGCTCTACTTCAAGCACAATTGGACATTTTACTTTATTCCTAAACAGCTCTATAACACATCCACCTATACCCATACCCCGGCATTGCGGCATGGTGGCAAAATGCTCTACGTATATAAAGCTATCCATCAACCAATATGATATAAAACCATCAAATTCACCATTTATTATAATAGCATCTATTTTGAAAATATCACTTGATTGATATTTCAAAAGCCATTGTTGTGTTGGTCGACGTTCGGCATAAGGAAACGATGATTCATACAGTTGCGAAGCCTCACGTATGAATGATTCTGTGAGAGGCTTTAAAACAATGGGGAGATTATTCTTCTTCATCACAATTGACAAACCTTAGCGATAGAATTTTTGAAAGACGCTCACAAAGAGTCTGTAGGTCATCTTTGCGAATAACTATAGTTAGTGAAGTTCCTACTTCATCGTAGTCACGTTGCACGATTTCGGCATTAGCCTCACGAACAAAACGCATGGCAACATCAGCATCGGCATAAGGAACGTGAATAACAAACGATTCTTTGATGATTCGCTCCATCTTTTCAGCTTGATCGAGCGCCTCACGTATGGCTGTTTTGTAAGCAACGCCTAATGGCCCTGTGCCAAGCTTCACGCCACCAAAGTAACGAACCACTATGCCCAACGTGTAGGTGAGCTGACATGATTGTATTTGTCCTAAAATGGGTCTGCCTGCTGTTCCGCTTGGCTCGCCATCGTCGTTGGCACGGGTCACCTCACCTTGGTTACCCACCACATAGGCATAACAAACATGGCGAGCGTCATAATATTCTTTTTTATAAAGGGCAACCATCTCCTTGGCCTCTTGTTCAGAATCAACATGCATGGCAAAAGCTAAAAAACGCGAACGCTTTTCAGTTAATTGAGTTTCTGACGATGATTGTAGGGTTAAGTAAGTATCCATACGTGTTCGGCATCTTTTACATAACAAAACTAAGAAGCATTACGACCTTAACGCGTTGGCGGAATTAGTAAACAAGTTGACAAGTTAACGGGTTAACAGGTAAGT
>URDV01000322.1 GCA_900546605.1 uncultured Prevotella sp. | reverse complement strand
AGTAGGTGTTCAAAATCAAATGGAGGAAGGTGAAGCTCTACAGCTTAGCTACACTCTTTTTTTTGACTTATAAGCATTGGCACACATCTATTTGTGAACTGCATTCTTTTATGCAAGCTTAACCATAAGTGTGATAATGCACCTCTATTATAATAAGTAGGTATTCAAAATTAGTTTATATAATCGTGTTCAGATTTAGTCAATATGGTTTTGCAGCTATCGCTGAGCTGGTTGTTGTATTTGATTTGCTAAGGCACAGCTTGTATGATGCAAACACAGCAAGATGCGAGTAAGAGCTATAAAAGCGGCTAAGTTGAATAAATAATAATGTTCAACACATATAAACTAATTTACAAAATAGCCCTTTAGTAATTTCATTCTGCACACCTACCTCAGGTGGAACTCAACTACTAATTGTGGCCAAAGTTACTAAAGTTCGCTGTATTGAGCAATAAGTAACCCCAATGATTGATATGCTTTTCAAAAAAATAGTAAATAATAAGCACTGCCATTCCTTTCTTTTCGAATAGCTTATGCTAACTTTGTACCATCGCGGTGTAGCAAATTTGTTACATAAGCGTCATATACATAACACCGCATATCAACCCGTGGGTGGAATTCTTAGTTTACGTGGTAACCAACTAACAGGCTAACAAATAAGTATGCTAAGTAGGTGTTCAAATTTATTTTGTATTATCGATAGATATTTTGAGCGCTTACTTAAAAAGCCAAAGCAAACTTGGCTAACTTACCTATTACCCTTTCTGCTTATTCCGCCAACGCGTTCATACATTAAGCCAAATAATAATGACCGAACAAGATTTTACACGCTTGGTAAATGAGCACAAAAGCACCATATACACCGTGTGCTACATGTTCTCAAAAGACGAGGATGAGGTCAGCGATCTGTTTCAGGAGATTCTCATCAATCTGTGGCGGGGCATAGACTCATTTCAAGGCAACGCAAAAGTGAGTTCGTGGATATATCGTGTCAGTTTAAACACTTGTATATCAGCCGATCGCAAAAAGAAACGAACTCACACTGAACGTCTTGACATGAACATTGACCTTTATGAGGACAATGATGCTGACACCAAGCAAATTCAGTTACTACACAAGCGCATACACCGCTTACGTCCCTTTGATCGTGCCATTGTGTTGCTGTGGCTCGAGGGCTTGCCCTACGATGAAATTGGTGCCATAACTGGCATCACCGCCAAAAACGTGTCGGTACGCCTCAGCCGCATACGCGAGGAACTTAAAAAGATGAACGATTAGTGTGCAATGCCCTATTCGTAGGAGCACAAAATAAAAACAACCAACTTCAGCTGGCAAGTTGAATGGGGAGGTTCCACTACCCTTACTTCAACGAAGGCTTAAAAAAGGATTATCATTACATGGACGAATTAGATAAAATGAAAGAGCAGCTCAACCTGCTACATCAAAAGCTGGCTCAAGAGCGTATAGTAAACGAACGTTTGGTTCGACGAACTGTTAACACCAATGTGGGGCGCATCAATCGCAACCACTTCATCATTACCCTAATAGCAGCCATAGGCATCCCCTATAGCATCTTTGTTTTTTGGTGGATGCACATATCATGGTTCTTTACCATTATCACAGCATTATTTTTACTTATAGCATTGCTCTACACCCAATATGCCCACCGCAAACTATGTCCAACTGACATAGCCGTGTGCACTCTTAGCGAAATCACCCAACGCATCGTACGCATGAAACTTCTTTATGCGCGATGGCTCCGATTCTCCATTCCCTTCCTTATCTGTTGGATTGTGGGCTTTGCCTATGAAATAATGTCTCTTACTGGAGTTAGCCTTGAAGAGCGTCGTGCCATACTCATAGGCGGTGCTATAGGCGGACTCATTGGGGCTATATTTGGCATTATATGTTATCGTCGCACCCAGCGCCTCGCTAATGAAATATTAAACGACATCAGCGATACGCCCATCCATTAAATCAAGAAAAAAAGCCCCAAAGCCAAATTTCTTATCAAATTATTTGGTAGCTTACACAAAAAATCATACCTTTGCACCCGCAAACAAAGCTAAAACGGCCACACATTTGCAAGGAGAGATG
>URDV01000321.1 GCA_900546605.1 uncultured Prevotella sp. | reverse complement strand
TGCTCTTCCGATCTAGTTTGCCATTAGCGTTCAAATCAGGTAACACTTTAATGTGATCAAAGAAATCACTCATGACCTTTGTACGTTTTTCGAACTCTACTTTGTCTTTTGCCGTCCACCAATTTTTAAGATTGCCATCTTTGTCAAATTGCGCTCCTTGATCATCAAATCCGTGTGTCATCTCATGTCCTATAACCACGCCAATAGCTCCGTAGTTACATGCATCGTCAGCTTCAGCATTGAAGAAGGGAGGTTGCAAAATGCCAGCTGGGAAACATATCTCGTTAGTTGTAGGGTTATAATAGGCATTAATAGTTTGCGGAGTCATGAGCCATTCCGTACGATCAGTAGGTTTATTTACATGCTTCTCAATGTAGTAGTTGCTGCTAAATTGATTAGCACGAACCATGTTTTCATAATAGCTCAAATTTTCATCAATGTCCAATTTTGAATAATCCATCCATTTGTCAGGATAGCCAATCTTTACGTAGAAACTATTGAGCTTGCTGTGTGCTTGCTGTTTAGTTTCTGCACTCATCCATTTTTGTTGGTCAATGCGTTGTCCTAAAGCCTCCTGCAAGTTTTTAACCAGTTCAATCATGCGTTGTTTTGAAGACTCTGGAAAATATTTCTTTACATAGAGTCGTCCAACAGCCATGCCTAAGGCTCCTTCAACAGCTCCTACAGCACGTTTCCAACGTGGTCGGTCTTGTTCAGCACCAGCCATAGTATGATTATAGAAGTTGAAGGCTTCTTGACGGAAACGATCACTAAGCGAACTGCTTGCATCATCCACCACCTTAAAGTAGAGATATGATTTAAGTTCATCAATCGTGCAGTCAGCAAGTATCTTCTCAACCTCGTGTATGGGCTCAGGTTGATTAACTGAAATTTCCTTGAATGCGGGAATGCCACTTAATAAAAAATGTGTGCTCCAATCTATGCCTGGAAAGTCAGTTAACAATTGTTGGTACGACATTTTGTGATAGTTACCTTCAACATCACGTTGCTTAGTGGCACTATATGAGGCAGTCGCAATTTGTGTTTCAATTTTAAGCACAGCTTCCATGGCCTTTGTCGCTTGCTCCGCAGTCATGCCCGTCATGGTAAACAAGTTCTGAACATACGTGCGGTAGGCATCACGAATTTTTTTTGTAGGCTCATCATTTTCTAAATAATAGTCGCGCTCACCCATAGAGATGCCGCCTTGGTTTACTTGCATAAGATTCCACTTAGCATCTTTAATGTCGGCATCACAGCCGAAACTAAAAAAGTTAGATACACCTAAATTTTGTAGTTTAGCCATTTCGTACTGAATGGCCTTACGAGAGTTGAGTGCTTGAATTTCGTCAAGCAATGGTTTGATGGGAGCAAAGTCATCTTTGTTTCGTCTTACGCTATCCATTGCCAAACGATAGAGTGAACCAATTTTTTGTTCAAGTGTTCCTCTTTCATGTTGTTGTGCGGCCATTCCTTCAATAAGTTCGCGCAACTGCTTACGGTTGTTTTCAGCTAAGGCATCAAATTGTGCATACCTTGAAAATTCAGGTGTGAGTGGGTGTGCAGCAGTCCACCCACCAGTGGCATATTGGTAAAAGTCTGTTCCTGGTTTTACTGATAGGTCCATGTTGGCCTTGTCAATACCCGATGATTGATTGTCTTGTTGCTGTGCCCATGCTGAGGTTGCAGCAAGAGCTAATGCTGGTAACATGTATTTTATATTCATTACTTAATGGTTGAGTGTTTAATTCGTAGGTTGAGTTTCAGTTATTTGTCAATTGGTTGTGAGTCAAATGATCTTTGTAAACTGACTGCATGATAATACTTACTTTTTTGCAATTAACGTACAAAGATAGTAAATATAGCCATTAAGTAGACGCAGAATTTTATTTTAAACTGATTATAGATGTTATTTTATACAATTTATACAATGCATGTATAGGTATACATTCAAAATTGTTCGCTAAGTAGCTCAAATTTAATAACGTATACTACATAGTTCTTGCTTTGATTTACGTGTAAGTAGGCGGGCTATGTGGCTGAAAATGAAGGAATCAAATGCGTCCGAGTTGGTGTTCGCTAAAAAAATGGCGTGGATTCATATTACATTGTAAATCAGTGAATAACGATAC
>URDV01000320.1 GCA_900546605.1 uncultured Prevotella sp. | reverse complement strand
GCGCATTTCACGCTCTATTTGCTGTTGTCGCTTGCGCATATACTTAGATGGAGAGAGCGAGCTAAATTTAATAGGATTAGGTAAAGTGGCAGCAATCAACGCACAATCAGAGCGACGCAATTCATTTGCACTACAACCAAAATGGCGCTGTGCTACGGCTTCTGCTCCATAAATATTAGGTCCCATTTCAATACTATTTAAATAGACCTCCATTATGCGTTCTTTTGACCAAAAGAACTCTATCAAGACCGTGAAATAAGCTTCGAACCCCTTTCGCACCCACGATGAGTTGGGCCAAAGAAAAACGTTCTTGGCCGTTTGTTGCGATATGGTACTTCCCCCTCTGCGTCTACGTCCCTCAATTCGCTGGATGGCTGCATCTTGAATTGCATTAAAGTCAAAACCATTGTGATGAAGAAAATTTTGATCCTCAGAAGCCATAACAGCTACAGGCAAGTAGGGAGATATTTTTTTCAAAGGCACCCATTTGTGATGTATGGCTATAGGTTCGCCACTACCCACATGCTGTACACAACGTATAACCATCAAGGGAGTAATAGGCACAGGGAGCCATCTTAAGGCTATTACCGCTAAAATACTTGACACAAAAAAACCGATAAAGGTAATTTTGACAACTTTGAAGAAAATTCGCATATTACCCAAAAAAAGCCATACGTAGGACACAGGTGCTTTTATAGCATTTTGCGTCCACGCGTGGCTGTAGTACTTAATATTAAGATGTATTGAATAGGTATTCAATTTTTATGTTGAATATGGTCTTGAACACCTACCTGCTTTGCTCTATTTTTTTAGAATGGCAGATCGTCTGTTGTAGCTTCGACGGGCGCTGCAGGTGCTGCGGGTGCTGCAGGTGAAGTAGGTGCTACAGACGCAGGATCTGTAGTTGGTGCAGCTACGGGTGCCCCAGTTTGTTCATCAGCTACATTACCACGCTGTACACGCCATGCGCGAATATTGTTAAACCATCGTCCATTATACTCATGTGCATCAATATCAAAAGACACCGTAAGTTCCTCGCCTACTTGGATGTTAAATTCGCGCAAGCGGTCTTCACCAAAAACGCTAAATACACAACGCTTAGGATATTGTTCATGTGTTTCAATTACAAAATCTTGAGCCATCCACTTGCTGCCCGTGCGAGCCGACTCACCACTACGTACATCGGTAGCGACAATAATCTTTCCAGAAATTTCCATTCGAAGTTTTATTTATGTTAGGTGATGCGAAGATACAAAAAAACTTTCAGCCCCCACTTTTTTACCTCTAAAAATTCCTGCATATCACCATTATTTTGTAATTTTGCCCTATAAACAACTCATGAACAGATTTCATTGGTAGGCCAGCAAGCGATGGTTTTGATGAGCATTTGCTAATTATGATTTAAGCATATAAGATATTATTTCTTCCCATCATCTACTATTGTTTTTTGTGTAGTTCTATTGCTCTGCTAACGAGTTGTGCTCATAAGCGTTACAAAATGGCTATGTATTAGACTTTTGCACTCACTTAGTGAGTTTGACAAGCATACTTACTCTGAATATAAACAACAACTCAACCTTCAGCATGAAATTTACTATATCAAGTTCTCTGCTTTCGGCACGACTAACAACAATAGGTCGTGTTATTGTTCAAAAGAATACACTCCCCATTCTTGATTGCTTTTGCTTTGACATAAAGGGGCAAATGCTTACCATAACGGCTTCAGACAACGACTCCACGCTAACAGCTAAAGCCGAGTTGAATGAGTGTGATGCAGACGTTCGTTTTGCGGTGAATGCCAAAACGTTGCAAGATGCGATAAAGGAAATTCCCGACCAACCATTAGAGTGTTACTTAAATACAGACACTTTTGAATTGACCATTGAATATCAAAACGGCCAATACAAACTAATGGGGCAAAGTGCTGATGAATACCCCACCCCCATCGTCAACGATGAAGATAGCATGGTGTTCAAGATGGGCTCTAATCATTTATTTGCAGGCATTTCACGCTGTATGATAACAGCTGCCAACGATACGCTTCGCCCACAAATGAACACAGTTTGCTTTGACATTCATGAGCACACACTCTCGCTTGTTTCGACCAACGGCAACCAATTGGCTCTTACGCGTATGCCATTACCCTCAATAGACAGAGATGGCTCTTACTTATTAAATACGAGATCGGAAG
>URDV01000319.1 GCA_900546605.1 uncultured Prevotella sp. | reverse complement strand
AGTTAACGGGTTAACAGGTAAGTTTGCCAAGCTTTTTAAGTTTCCTGTCATTCTAGCTTTAACATAATAAGTGGTGTAAAGCATACTTACTTGTTAACCCGTTAACTTGTTAACCCGTTAACCTGAAATTCCGCCAACGGGTTAATAAGTGGTGTAAAGCATACTTACTTGTTAACCTGTCAACTTGTTAACCCGTTAACCTGAAATTCCGCCAACGGGTATACCTTACAAGAATTTTGCCCTATTGATTTAGTTGAAAGGCTGAATAATTGCAAAAAATTACCATGTTGTAAAATAAAAGACTAACTTTGTTGCCAATTAATAACAAATTATTGCATAAAATAATCATTTTAATTGATTAAGATGCTTATGAAAAACCTTTACGTTACATTGGCCACAGCGTTGCTTACAGCAACGGTGGCAACGGCTCAGCCTAAATGTCACTTTACAGGACGCACTTTGACAACTCAAGGTAAGGCCATGAATCGATTGTTTAAACAACAAGGCTCAACGCTGCTGAAGCAACAGAGCAAACGGACTAACATTGTGTTGCATGCACTTGACGATGAGGCACAAGTTGTTTACACCCCTACGGTCGATTCATTAATCAGCCAACAACCCGCGGGCACATTACACGACAACTATTACCGTTCGGGTACCTGCTTTATTAACAACATGGGCTATGTGGAGCGAGATGTGGTAAAGGATGGATTGGTGAGCCGCGTGGTAGAGGCTGCCGATGGTAAAACAGTTTACATTTACAACCCTTTGTGTGCTTACACTTCAAAGGCATGGATAAAGGGCACACGCACTCAAGGTGACACGATTGAAGTGAAGTTGCCACAATACTTGGTTCACTATGATGATGCCGAGAAAGGCGATGACGCTTATATGTTTAAACTCAAACCCGTAAAGGGGGAAAATGGCTACACTTTTGTACCCGATGATGACCAAACAGCACGTTTCACTTGGCGCAACGACACGCTGAGTTTTGTCAATACCACTAAGGATAGCAAACTGCTGGGTATGTGTACTCCTAAGGGCGAGTGGAGTGGTAATGGCGACTATGTGTGGTCGCAAACCCCCTTTGCAGGCACTATGGTGCAGCCTGCTGATGCACAAGCAGCTACTACGTATGCCATGGAGTATGTTGAGTCAGGACAGGAGTATGGACGCATTAAGCGTGTGACAATTGAGGGCAATGAGGTGTTTGTGGCAGGACTCGACCCACAATTGCCCAATGCTTGGATTAAGGGTACGATTAATGGTTCGGAGGTAACGTTTAAGGGGCACCAATTCTTAGGCATTGATTCTGCCACGGAAACATTCCGCTTTTTTGAACCTGCTGCCACCAATCGTGTTGATTTTGATAACGACTACTACATTGACATTGTAGGTTTGGCCGACGAAATGTCGCTCACTTATGATGCTGATGCACAAACTTTTGAGGCGGCTGAAGAGGATGTGATGCTTGTGAATCAAGGTTACAAGGCATTGAATCAAGCTTATGCTTATGAGGCTCCTATTATGCAACCTTGGACTGAGCAGCCTGCTACACCTGATGCTGTTGACCAATTGGCCTACACACCTTATGACGAGTCTGCTGGCTATGGCTTGATTTCGTTCATTCCCATGGAGTATAAGTATAATGAAGAAACGGAGGAGTATGACGAGTTGTTGGATGCTAACAAAATGTACTTTAACGTGTTTGTTGATGGCCAGTTGATGACTTTTAAGCCTGCTGACTATTGGGCGCTTGATGCTGACATGACCAACATTCCGTTTGACTTTACAGACAACTATGACTTCGTGCCTTATTATGGTCAGTACAACATTCGTACCCACTTCACTACACCTTGCACACACATTGGTGTGCAGGTGGTTTACACTGGTGGTGGCGAGGTGCATAAGTCGCCTGTGGTTTACATAGGTGGCGATGGTAACGAGGTAGATGATGATGTGGTGGCTGGTGTTAATCAAGTGGTAACTAAGGGTGCAAAGCCCGTGGTTTACTATGATTTGCAAGGTCGACGTGTAATGCAACCTACCAAGGGTCTCTTCATTACGAGTGATGGCCACAAGGTAGTGCGATAAGCCACTTAAATTAGACTTATAAAAAAGCCAAACGGAGTGCAAACACAATAGCGTGTTTGCACTCCGTTTGGCTTTTAAGTAATGGTAAAAGAATAAGTTGAGCAATTTTTGCATGTATTTTTAGGCGTT
>URDV01000318.1 GCA_900546605.1 uncultured Prevotella sp. | reverse complement strand
GGGAGTACATCGAAAGTAGCACGTAGTGGCATCATTGTAAAACCTTCAGCATTAATGGGGGTGTCTAACTTAGCGGTATAACAAGCATGGCTATCAATATTGGGTAAATGGTGTAGGTGCTGCCATGATTCAAGGTGTACAGGCACTTTATCGCAGCATGGCACTTGAAGGTCAGATGTTAGCATTAATTCATCTTGACAAAAGAGAAAATAATATGACATGATTGTTTAGATAATAAAACCCGTTGGCAGATTCTTGATTAACTTGTCAACTTGTTTACTAACCGCCAACGTGTATAATAAAAGAAACAAGTAATAAGCAAAATGCAACATACTGTTACGCTTTACCTATTACTTGTAATTATGAGTATTTACTTATTCAGCACTTATTTATCAGAGTCCTAAACTCTTTTGTACTGCTTCAATCTTTTCGTTAGCATCGACAACAGCACCTGGGTAGCATTTCGGACAATTCATCTGTCCTTTTACTTCAATGTAGAACTTGATTTTAGGCTCAGTACCTGAGGGGCGTACGCTCACTTTGGTGCCATCTTCGGTGTACCATTGCAACACATTACTCTTTTCAGGGAAGTCAACGGGGTCAAGGCTCTTTTCAGTTCCATCAGCATCAAACTCCTTAAGAGCTTCGTAGTCCTTGGTGCAAACTACACGTGAACCTGCAATCTCCGTGGGACGATTGTTGCGGAAGTTTTCCATCATGGCTTTAATTTCATCGGCACCAGTCTTACCAGGCTTAACCACATTGATTGTTTTGTTAACGGCCAATCCATATTCAAGATAGATTTCCATCAAAACATCATAAAGGGTCTTGCCTTGATCCTTAGCCCAAGCGCAGATTTCAGCCAAGAGTGAACAAGCTGATACAGCGTCCTTGTCGCGGCAGAAGTCTTCAGCCAAGAAACCATAACTTTCCTCGCCACCACCAATGTATTGCAGCTTACCTTCGTTCAAGCGAATTAAGCGCGCAATCCATTTAAAGCCAGTGTAGCAGTCGAACATCTTGATATGATTCTTGTCAGCAATAGCTTTGATGAGTTCAGTTGTAACAATCGTTTTTACAATGAAGTCGTTGGGCTGCATTTTTCCTTGAGCCTTACGATTCATGATGATGTAATAAAGGAATATCATGCAAGTTTGGTTACCATCAACCAACACCCATTCGCCTTTATCATTTTTACATGCCATACCTACACGGTCGGCATCGGGGTCAGATGCCATTACGATGTCAGCATCAATGCTTTTGGCCAAATTAAGAGCCATGGTAAGGGCTTCACCATTTTCAGGGTTAGGACTCTTTACAGTGGGGAAGTTGCCATCCTTTACCATTTGTTCGGGAACGCAATGCACATTTTCAAAACCCCAGAGTTTAAGTGAGTCAGGAATGAGCATCATGCCAGTTCCATGCAATGGTGTATAGACAATCTTTAAGTCCTTTTGGCGCTTGATGGCTTCGGGGTCAATGCTGAGAGTGTGAACCTTTTCAAGATAAATTTTATCAATTTCCTTGCCAATGATTTGGATAAGTGCAGGGTTGCCCTTGAACTTAATATCTTCAACCTTAACCTTGTTTACTTCAGCAATGATGCCTGTGTCGTGTGGAGCAAGCACTTGTGCGCCATCGTCCCAATATGCTTTGTAGCCATTATATTCCTTGGGATTATGGCTTGCAGTAAGAATAATACCGCTTTGGCAACCTAAATGGCGGATGGCAAATGACATTTCAGGTGTAGGACGCATATCCTCAAACAAGTAAACCTTAATGCCGTTAGCTGAGAAAATGTTAGCAGCTGTTTCTGCAAACAATCGGCTATTGTTGCGGCAGTCGTGACCTACTACAACACTTATTTCGTCGCGATTTTTGAAGTTAAGGTTCAAATAGTTTGAAAGACCTTGTGTGGCAGCTCCCACCGTGTAGATGTTCATGCGGTTTGTGCCAGGACCCATAATGCCTCGCAAGCCACCTGTACCAAATTCAAGTGTTTTATAGAAAGAGTCGATGAGTTCAGTCTTATCAGAATTATCCAACATGGCTTGAACTCCCTTTTTTGTTTCAGCATCGTAGCAGTCAGAGGAAAGCCACTGGCGAGCTACTTGTTCGCATTGTGCGATAAGTTGATTGTCCATATTTAGATGTGTATATGTGATTTGTTGTGCAAAGATAGTGCAAGGCGAGCGCAATGCAAAATGAAAGTTGAAAAACTTTCATTTTGCATTGCCGAG
>URDV01000317.1 GCA_900546605.1 uncultured Prevotella sp. | reverse complement strand
ACTTACCTGTTAACCCGTTAACTTGTCAACTTGTTTACTAATTCCGCCAACGCGTTAAAATATTTAATTCTCAATGATTTTAGTGCACTCAATAGTACTTATAGAGGTTTCTCTCATCTTTTATAAACTGCCTTTTTTATGTTCTACAATATATTTTTGAAAAAAAACTTGGTAAAATACTTGCATGGTAAATTATAATGCCGTACATTTGCAGCGTAATCAAATTTGTAACCATTACAAAACTGAAAAGAATGAAAACGAGCGCTACACTCAGCTACTTGACTGCTCACGATGTTAAGCCTTCGGTGCAGCGTATGGCAGTAATGCAATATCTGTTTGACCACCGAACTCACCCTACGGCAGACGAAATATACATGGCACTACACAAACAGATGCCTACACTGTCGAAGACTACAGTTTACAACACTCTTAAGTTGCTCACCGACAAAGGAGCTGCACTGCAACTGACCATTGACGAACGCAACTGCTGCTTTGATGCTGACACTAGTCCACACGCTCACTTTCTGTGTACACGCTGTGGCAAGGTATACGATCTTAAGCTTAATAACGAGCATTTAACCAATAACGCTGATATTCCCAATGGGTTTAGGCCCGAAGGTGTACAACTTTACTTTAGAGGCTGCTGCCCCACTTGCACTATCAGCGAAGTGGATGCTTAACAACATGACATTTTTACTTGCCCCACATCTACAGGGCAGGTAACACATAAAAAAGGACATAACATACAACTCATTAAAACTTAACTCATTATGAAAAAGAAATTTATTTGCACCGTTTGCGGTTATGTATATGAAGGTGAACACGCTCCTGAAAAGTGCCCCATGTGTGGCGTTCCTGCTTCAAAGTTTAAAGAACTGAAAGAAGACAGCGGATTGGAGTTTGTAGCTGAACATGAAATCGGCGTAGCTAAAGGTTGCGACGAAGAAATGATTAAAGACCTCAACGCTCACTTTACAGGTGAATGCACCGAAGTTGGCATGTATTTGGCTATGAGCCGTCAAGCTGACCGCGAAGGCTACCCTGAAATTGCAGAGGCTTTCAAGCGTTATGCTTGGGAAGAGGCAGAACACGCTTCTAAGTTTGCCGAATTGCTCGGTGATGTTGTTTGGGACACTAAGACGAACCTTGAAAAGCGCATGAACGCTGAATCAGGTGCTTGTGCTGACAAAACTCGCATTGCTAAGCGTGCCAAAGAGTTGAACTTAGACGCTATCCACGACACCGTACACGAAATGGCACGTGACGAAGCTCGTCATGGTCGTGGATTTGAAGGCTTGTACAAGCGTTACTTTGGCAAATAATGCCATAACAGCTACTTTTTATAACACATAAAAAGTCAAGAGAAAGCGTCTTGATTTAAGAGTGGTTCTAAAAATTCTGATTTTAATATTCTAAAATTCTGATAGTTGCTTTGCACCCTCTTGCATGTGTCCTTTTGTCAGTTCACTCAGTCACATAGCCCGCTATGCTTCTTCGTTCACTAACAAAAGTACACTCACGATAGAGTACAAATCAACTTATCAGAATTATTAGGACAGCCCTTAACATCATCCCTTTCTTTTGACTTTTTTCTTTTATTCTAAATCTTATGAAAGACTTAAAAGGAACTAAAACAGAGCAAAATCTTGCTGCTGCTTTTGCTGGCGAATCGCAAGCTCACACCAAATATCAATATTTTGCATCAAAAGCCAAAAAAGATGGCTACGTGCAAATGGCTAACATTTTTGAAGAAACTTCGCGCAACGAAAAAGAACATGCTAAAATTTGGTTCAAGTATTTGCACGGAGGAGTTATTCCTGACACCACCGACAACTTGGCCGATGCCGCTGCTGGTGAAAACTATGAATGGACCGACATGTATGCCACCTTTGCCAAGGAAGCACGTGAAGAAGGCTTTGAAGAAATAGCCCAAAAATTTGAAATGGTTGGGGCTATTGAAAAGGCTCACGAAGAACGCTATCGTCGTTTACTAAAGAATATTGAAGATGCCGTAGTATTTAGTCGTGAGGGTGATAGCGTATGGCAATGCTCTAACTGCGGACATATTGTTATAGGCAAACAAGCACCCGAAGTTTGCCCTGTATGCAACCACCCACAGAGCTACTTTGAATTAAGAGTTGAAAACTACTAATACCCCATAGGCGGAATTTTTGATTTACAAGTTATTTACGGGTTAATAGGTTGACATATTACCCCATAAACCTATTACCCCATAAATATAACCCGTTGGCGGAATTTCAGGTTAACGGGTTAACAAGTTGACAGGTTAAC
>URDV01000316.1 GCA_900546605.1 uncultured Prevotella sp. | reverse complement strand
GAAACTTAAAAAGCTTGGCAAACTTACCTGTAAACCCGTTAACTTGTCAACTTGTTTACTAATTCCGCCAACGCGTTAAACTAATTAATAGACCTCAATTACACCAAAAAAAATTAAGCCCTTGATAACCGACCCAACTTGGATATTCCTTATAGTTTTAGGCATCATATTATTTGCCCCCATGTTGCTTGAGCGTTTGCGCGTTCCTTCTATTGTGGGCATGATATTTGCGGGCATACTAATAGGTCCGCATGGTTTTGGTGTGCTTGAACGTGACGGCAGCTTTGAATTATTTGGCAAGGTAGGCCTTTATTACATCATGTTTTTAGCATCGCTCGAGATGAATCTGCAAGACGTGCAGCGCATCAAGGGGCGTGCTCTCACATTGGGCTTGCTCAGTTTTGCCATACCCATGCTCATAGGTTATGTTGCAAACACATTACTCTTAAACTATGGCACATCGGCAGCCATACTCATCGCTGCCATGTATGCCTCGCACACCCTCATTGCTTACCCCATAGTGTTGCGTTATGGCCTTTCGCGGCTCACCAGCGTTAGCATAGCTGTGGGAGGAACCATCGTGGCCGACACCCTTACCTTGTTAGTGTTAGCCGTGGTGGGGGGCATGTATAAAGAGCACGTTACAGGGCTATATTGGGTGTGGCTTGTCATCAAAGTCATACTGTTAGGACTCGTCATCATATATGCTTTTCCGCGTTTAGGGCGATGGTTCTTTAGGCGTTACGACGATAGCGTAGTGCAATATGTGTTTGTGCTGGGACTGGTCTTTTTAGGGGCAGGCTTAATGGAGCTGGTAGGCATGGAAGGCATATTGGGTGCATTCCTCGTAGGCTTAGTACTCAATCGTCTTATACCACCCCCTTCGCCCTTAATGAGTCACATTGAGTTTGTGGGCAACGCCTTATTTATACCCTACTTTCTGATAGGTGTAGGCATGCTCATTAACCTAAGAGCCTTAGTTGAACATTCAGGAGCCATAATCATCGCATGCGTCATGGTAGTGGTGGGCCTTGTAAGCAAATGGTTGGCCAGCTTTGCCACCCAAAAGGCATTTCGTATGTCAAATAGCGAGCGAAACCTCATGTTTGGCCTCACTGGCTCGCGTGCAGCAGCCACGTTGGCAGTGGTATTAGTGGGCTATAGCATCATTTTGCCAAGCGGCGACCATTTGTTGGGTGAGGACGTACTCAATGGCGCCATGGTGCTCATATTGGTAACCTGCGTAGTGAGTTCGTTAGTAACTGAAAACACAGCGCGTAAAATGGCCGTACAGCAACAACAATCGTCCCACTCAGTCCCAAGCGAGCCTCAGCCCAATGAAGTACCCGACCGTATCATGATGGCATTGAACTATCCACAAATGGTGGCTCCATTGGTTGAACTATCGCTCATGTTGCGCACCCCCCATTCTGTAGCTCCTATTATAGCACTCAACATAGTACTCGAAAATGACCCATCAGCTCGTCAGTCGGGCGAAAAGCAATTAGAACACGCAGTAAAAATAGCTGCTGCCACCAACATACGCATTCAAACCTACCAACGATGGTCGGTGAATGTGGTAAGTGGCATCTCGCACACCATCAAGGAGCGTGCGGTGAGCGACCTTGTGTTAGGTTTGCACCGCAAGGAGCGTTTGTCTGATTCCTTTTATGGCAAGTTAGGGTCAGACCTTTTAGCCACGGTCAATCGTCAAGTGTTTATATATCGTGCCACAATGCCGCTCAACACCATTGGGCGCATACAAATGTTGTTGCCATCAAAGGCCGAATTTGAACAAGGTTTTGCCCTGTTGATGAATCGTATAGCCTTGTTGGCACATCAATTGACGTGTGGCATAAGCGTCTATTCCACTCCCAAAACACTTACTGCAGTACAACATTATTTCGATGCAAGTCACAATGGTCTTCCTGTGCTTTATAATGACTTTAACACGTGGAACGACCTCATCCCATTGGCTCATCAGTCGCGTCAAGACCACTTAATGGTTTTTGTTTGTGCGCGTCGTGGCACCATTTCGCATCAAGCTTACCTTGACCGTTTACCCGACCAAATAGAGCGTTACTTCTCATCGCGCAATGTGCTATTGGCTTATCCCAAACAGCCTGCCACGAATAGGTAAAGGGTTGTGCTTGTTTTAGTTGTGTAATAAATAGTTCAATCCATGCTTCTGCATAGAGGGCTATACATATAGTTACTACGCGTTGGCGGAATTAGTAAACAAGTTGACAAGTTAACAGGTTAACAGGTAAGTTTGCCAAGCTTTCTAAGTTTCTTGTCATTCTGGCTTTAAC
>URDV01000315.1 GCA_900546605.1 uncultured Prevotella sp. | reverse complement strand
CTCGGATGGAATCCTAATACAACCTCATTCGAGGAACTTGTAAAGATTATGGTCGACCACGATATGGCAAAGGTAGCTTCAGAGGGAGCCGCCGCAAAGGTACGAATGAACCTTGCGGAGTATTTGGAAAAGGGAATTGTGAAGTAGTTTTCACAATATTAAGTATTTAATGTTTAATGTTAAATTGAGATGCTAAGTAAAGACAGCAAGATATACATTGCGGGACACCACGGACTTGTGGGTTCCGCTATATGGAACAACCTTAAGGCTCGCGGCTACAACAATCTTGTAGGCCGTAGCCATAAGGAGTTGGACCTTACAGACCAACAGGCCGTTGCACGCTTCTTTGATGAGGAGCGTCCTGAAGCAGTAGTATTGGCAGCCGCTTTTGTGGGCGGCATTATGGCTAACTCTCTCTACCGTGCCGACTTCATCATGCAGAACATGAAGATGCAGTGCAATGTGATAGAGAATGCCTATAAGCATGGGATAAAGAAATTGCTTTTCCTTGGCTCTACATGTATTTATCCTAAGAACGCTCCGCAGCCGATGAAGGAGGACTGCCTGTTGACATCGCCCTTGGAATATACCAATGAGGAGTATGCCATTGCTAAGATTGCGGGATTGAAAATGTGTGAGTCGTATAATCTTCAGTATGGCACTAACTATATAGCAGTTATGCCGACAAACCTTTATGGCCCAAACGATAACTTTCATCTTGAGAACAGTCATGTTATGCCGGCTATGATGCGCAAAATATATTTGGCTAAGCTTATTCATGAGGGTGACTGGCACAGTATTGAGGTTGACATGAATAAGCGTCCTATCAATCCGACAGACAAACTTCGTGCAATTATCGGTGAGGGTAATGTTGACGGAAGCAACTCTCACGAGCGTATTTTAAAGGCATTGGAGTTTTATGGTATATATAATAATAAGGTGGTGCTTTGGGGTACTGGCACACCTCTGCGTGAGTTCCTTTGGAGTGAGGACATGGCAGATGCAAGTGTTCATGTGCTCTTGAATGTTGATTTCAAGGACATTATCGGTATCGAGAAGTACAGTAGTGTGTTCTATGGTGCCAAGACCGACGGTTCGGTTGACAGAAACAACTCAGAAGGTCGTGGCGGTGCAATTCCATCATTAGGCGAGATACGCAACTGCCATATCAATGTAGGTACTGGTAAGGAACTTACCATTCGTGAGCTTTCTGAACTTGTTGTTAAAGCAGTTGGCTTCGAGGGCACAGTAGAGTTTGACACCACAAAGCCCGATGGCACTATGCGTAAGCTTATCGACGTGAGCAAGCTCCATTCGCTTGGCTGGACACATAAGGTGGAAATCGAGGATGGCGTTCAGAAGCTCTTCGAGTGGTATAAAGACAGCCTTAATAGCTAATGAAATCAATCGTGACACGTAAATACCTGGTTCCGTTGCCCTTGTTGCATCCCTGTTCTTTTGTTGGGGATTTGCACATAGCATACTTGATGTGCTCAACAAGCATTTTCAGAACATGCTGGAAATCTCCAAGACTCGTTCTGCCCTTGTACAGGCAATGGTGTATGGAGGGTATTTCATCATTGCAATTACAGCAGGTGTCATCATAAGGGAATGGGGCTACAAGGCAAAATGATTCCATGGATTTTTAACTCCCCAAATTAAAAATAATATATGACTTCAAAAAATCGATTGAATTTAATCTAAAAAAATCGCATTCGCCTGCATTTTACTCTATAGATATAGGAGTCAAACTATCAGCTATAACGAAAGAGATTTATGGATTAAGTCCCAAAAAAATCATAAATGTAGAAATAATCTTGAAAGCAAAAAAACTGCTTGCAGAAAACGAAATCATTATAAAAGAGATTTCTGAAGAATTAGGTTTTGCCGATGCACCACACTTTGTAAAATTCTTCAAGAAAGAAACAGGTATGACACCAGGTCAGTTTAAAGAGACCTTATAATTTTGTCTTTTCCCCACCGCTTATTCGCCCATAGTTTTGCACTAAAAAGTCAAAACTATGGGCGATTTCAATTATCTACATATTATAGGCGTGAACGACCTGCCCAGCTATCATGCAGCGGCAGCGTTCACCACAAAGAGCAGCGAAGTTTTCAAGGAGGCGGAGGAAATCTCACCGCGCCATGTGAGCGACAAGGTGAGCTATATGCCTTGGGGAGCGGACGACCAGATGCCGTATGACATTATCAATTATTGCTTCTATATAACAAAGTTCAAATATCATCTTTGTTATATAGAAGCAATAACAAAAAATATCTGAATTACAACCATCGTTGCCATTTACTGAATTCGATTTTCAG
>URDV01000314.1 GCA_900546605.1 uncultured Prevotella sp. | reverse complement strand
ATAAGCCCCCAAAAAGCAGTCTCGTTTTTGATGCCAATTTTGAACACCCTACCTGAAAGGGCAAAAGCATTACAACCTGTCATAGACAACGTGATTGCTACCATATTTCATGTCTGCTTTTATGCCAATAATAGCTTCTATATAACAAAGTTCAAATATCATCTTTGTTATTATCTCAACTTGTTTGCCATTCTGGCAAAGGGAACTGTCCACTAAAACTCAAAAGAGCATACCCGTTGGCAGAATTTCAGGTTAACGGGTTAACAAGTTGACAGGTTAACAAGTAAGTATGCTTTACACCATTTATTATGTTAAAGCAGAATGACAGGAAACTTAAAAAGCTTGGCAAACTTACCTGTTAACCCGTTAACTTGTCAACTTGTTTACTAATTCCGCCAACGCGTTTATATAGGAAGTTGTCTAAACTTTTCTGACGAAGATTATATTTAAACTTTTATCTCTTCTAAATTCAATCTTTACCTTTCTTTTTGACCGCTCTTTGACATTTCATCGGTCGTGTAGCTCGTTAGACGACTTCATTGAAAGACACGTTTTATTGTGTTTTAGATGAAGAATAAAGTTAGATGATGGCGCATTGGAGTGCTGTAGCATAAAGCATTGAGGAGAGTACTACTTGTGTAATACTCTCCTCTAATCTTTTCTTTTCGTGATCCTGTTGGGGCTCGAACCCAAGACCCACGCCTTAGAAGGGCGTTGCTCTAATCCAACTGAGCTACAGGACCTCCCTTTTGTGGGTGCAAAGGTAAGAAAAAATGTTTACATTGCAAATTTTTTATGACGTATAAAAAATATTTCTTTTTTGAATCCTTTCAATGCTTTATGTGAATCCACTATGTTAAGATAGTCATTGAAGAGGGAGTGTAGCGAGCTATATGAGCGATGAAATGCCAAAAAACGGTCAAAAAGAAAGATAAAGATTGAAATTAGAAGAGATAAAAGTTTAAATATATTCTTCGTTAGAAAAGCTTTAGACGACTTCTACATCAAGTAATTTTGAATACCTACTTATAATCAATTATTTAGAATTCTTGATTTACAAAGGGGAAATGATATTTGATTATTTTACCCACTTTTTTGAGGAAAAATAGATTGTAGTAAACAAACGCAAAGAATGATGCAACTCGACAATTTTCTTGCTGGACTGAAACGTCAAGACCATCACCACAATGGCAAAACTTCAAACCACACCACACGCAACGTATTCTTCATGCTCAATAGCAAGCAAGATGGTAGTATATGGGTAAACACCGTTGACGACAAAATGCACCATGTTGATGCTGACTACCGCGACATGAATGGAGAAGAGGCCACAGTTATGCGCAATATGGAACGCATACGTGAGCGTGAAATGTTTCGAGTTGAATGGGATGCAGATACTACTGACACCGAAGGTATCAATATTAGCAACAACCCCCAATTGCTATATCAATTGGTAAGATGCAATAACCTTGTGGATGCCGATGGTCAACCCATCAGCGTAAATCAAGAAAGCACACATGCCATAATAAGTCTGCGCCCAAGCAAACAAGCAAAGAATACTATACTTGAGCCCAAGCTATCACTTGCTTGCGGTTATGCCGAAACACAGAACGACGATAATAGAAACCAAGACATATGTACATAAGCAACAGCTATGACTCCGACACCTGCATAGAATATAGCAACATTATTGAACAACTATCAGAGCCTTTTGTCAAAGCTATGCTATTCGTTTTAGCCACCTTTGGTATTGTTGAAATTGCCTATCGCGAGCCACAGAAGGGTGACAAATCCTACTACGACGGACTGCAATATGTGCGCCTCACCGAGCTTGGCAAATACGTTTTAGGCATTAGTAAGGACTATACTCTCAATGTTACTAACGATAAAGGTCCTGCCTTTGAACTCGATGACCAACGCTTGCTGATAAAGGTTGCTGACAGCAAATCGCCATTCATACCAATGCTCAAAGAGTTTGCCGTTCTCGTCACGCCATCGCTCTATCGTGTTGACTACGATATATTCCTCATGGGCTGTAACAAACGCGAAGACGTGAAACGAAAAATCGACATGTTCGAGCAATACATCTGTCAAAAGTTACCTATCATTTGGAAGCAGTTCTTCGACGATATCCTATCACGCTGCGCCCCCTTTTCTTCGCCTTTGGACGAATACATACTTCTCTGCCTACCTGCCGATAACACCGCCCTCGCTCGACTCATACTCACCGAGCCATCACTGCGTCGCTATGTACACAAGGTCGAAGGCTATATACGCGAGTTCGAGGTAATATTCTAAAAAGTAAAGAGCAAAAAAACATCCGACCTA
>URDV01000313.1 GCA_900546605.1 uncultured Prevotella sp. | reverse complement strand
AGTGGTGTAAAGCATACTTACTTGTTAACCTGTCAACTTGTTAACCCGTTAACCTGAAATTCCGCCTACGGGTTGTAAAAATAATTTTGAACACCTACTTAGCCCATAACAATCCCAGCCTCGCTAAAAACGAAGTAAGGAGTACACATTCTACCAGAATAAATGGCTAACTTTGTAGCCAAATATTACATAACACTAAAAATGACTGAACAGAAAAAGTTTAACCGCACACTTGTCACCGCCGCTCTGCCCTATGCCAATGGTGGTGTACACATCGGTCACTTGGCTGGTGTTTACGTGCCCGCCGACATATACGTACGCTACCTACGACTCAAAAAGAAGGACGTACTCTTTATTTGTGGATCTGACGAACACGGTGTGCCCGTAACCATACGTGCACGTAAAGAGGGATGCACCCCACAGCAGGTGGTTGACCGCTACAACAAAATCATCAAAGAATCGTTCGAAGGCTTTGGCATTTCGTTCGACTTTTTTGGTCGCACCACCTCAGAGGTACACCGCAAAACGGCCTCTGACTTTTTCCGCACACTCTACGATAAAGGCGAATTTGTTGAACAAGAGAGCGAACAATACTACGATGAGGAGGCACACACCTTCTTGGCCGACCGCTACATAACAGGCGAATGTCCTCACTGCCATGCCGAGGGTGCCTATGGCGACCAATGCGAAAAGTGTGGCACCGCCCTTTCGCCCACCGAGCTCATTAATCCACGCTCTACCGTAAGTGGTTCTAAACCCGTGTTACGCAAAACCAAACACTGGTATTTGCCACTCGACAAGCACCAGCAATGGCTTGAACCATGGATTACTGAGCAGCACAAAGAGTGGCGTTCCAACGTAATGGGACAATGCAAAAGCTGGTTCGACATGGGACTTAAGCCCCGCGCTGTGAGCCGCGACCTTGATTGGGGTATTCCCGTACCTGTTGAAGGCGCTGACGGCAAAGTGCTCTACGTGTGGTTCGATGCCCCTATTGGCTACATTAGCAACACCAAGGAACTGCTTCCCAACGATTGGGAAAAGTGGTGGAAGAGTCCTGACACACGCCTCATTCACTTCATTGGCAAAGACAACATCGTGTTCCACTGCATTGTTTTCCCCGCCATGCTCAAGGCCGAAGGCTCTTACATTTTGCCCGACAATGTACCCGCCAACGAGTTCTTGAACTTAGAGGACGACAAAATTAGCACTTCACGCAATTGGGCAGTTTGGCTTGATGAGTACTTGCGCGACCTGCCTGGCAAGCAAGATGTACTACGCTACGTGCTCACAGCTAATGCTCCCGAAACCAAGGACAACAACTTTACGTGGAAGGATTTTCAAGCTCGCAACAACAACGAGTTGGTGGCCGTTTATGGCAACTTCGTCAACCGTGCGTTGCAGCTTACAAAAAAATACTACAATGGCATTGTGCCTGAGGCTGGCACCCTTACTGACTACGATCAGCAAACTATTGCCGAGTTTAAGGACGTAAAGGCCGAGGTGGAACGACTCATTGAAAACTTCCGCTTCCGCGATGCTCAAAAGGAAGCCATGAACCTGGCACGCATTGGCAACAAGTACTTAGCCGACTCTGAACCTTGGAAGGTTATCAAAACAGACCCTGAACGCGTCAAAACCATTCTGAATCTTTCATTGCAGTTGGTAGCCAACTTAGGCATTGCCTTTGAACCTTTCTTGCCCTTCTCAAGCAAAAAGTTGCGCGACATGCTCCGCATCGATGAGGTTGAATGGAATCGTTTAGGAGCTACTGACTTGCTGCCTGCTGGACACAAATTGGGTGAACCTGCCCTGCTCTTCGAAAAAATTGAAGATGCCGTTGTCGAAGCACAAGTACAAAAGTTGCTCGACACCAAAAAGGCCAATGAGGCTGCTGCCTTTAAGCCTGCCGACATTAAGCCCGAAGCTTCGTTCGATGATTTTGAAAAACTCGACATCCGAGTAGGCCACATTAAGGATTGCCAAAAAGTAAAGAAGTCAAAGAAACTTTTACAATTCACCATCGATGATGGCACAGGCACCGACCGTACCATCCTCAGTGGCATTGCGCAGTACTATGAGCCTGAACAACTCATTGGCAAGGACGTGCTCTTTGTTGCTAACTTTGCTCCCCGCAAAATGATGGGCATTGAAAGTCAAGGTATGATTCTGTCTGCCGTTAACTTTGATGGTTCGCTACGCGTCACCACTGTTGATAGTGGTGTAAAACCAGGTTGCCAAGTAGGATAAACAGATTCTCAAGCAAAATAAAAAGGCTATATTTTAACCCGTTGGCGGAATTGTTGGTTAACGGGTTAACAAGTTGACAGGTTAACAAGTA
>URDV01000312.1 GCA_900546605.1 uncultured Prevotella sp. | reverse complement strand
CTTTAACATAATAAGTGGTGTAAAGCATACTTACTTGTTAACCTGTCAACTTGTTAACCCGTTAACCTGAAATTCCGCCAACGGGTTCTGTTTGATAAACTCTTGAACTTATATAATTTGGCTCACACGCACATTGTTGATGGCTCGTTGATAGAGCCCTGTGACCATATTTAAGGAGGGGGTAACGGATAGGCCGCAGCGGTGGGCTATTTGCCTAAGGGCACGGGTGATGTTTTCACGCACACGACCTATTTCGCGACTCTTCATGACCTTGTTGCTGGACTTGATAAAGGGGAACAGGTAGTCGGTGTCGGAGGGATAGCGATTGGCAATTTCTTGCATGGCTGCATCCCATGGCACAGTGATGTGCGAGGGGTTAGCCATTTGCGAGGTATAGGTGAGTGTGAAACCGTTGATGTCGCTTTTTTTGATATGTGCCAAGTCGGTAAAGCTAATGCCTCGGCAATAGATGCTAAAGAAGAAGATGTCGCGAGCAAAAGCTTGTGGCTTTGACTGCGACAAGTCAGCATAGCGCATGCGACGCAACTCGTCCTCGGAGAGAAGTTCGCGCTTTTGCTTGGCTGGCATAGAAAGGTTGATGCCTTTGAGCAATTGCTGCTGGGTGGCAATGCCTGCCTTTGCGGCCTCCTTGTATAAGGCATTGATTTGGCATAGATAGAGGCGAGCGGTTGTTTCCTTACGCCCATTGGTCATGAACCATGCCTTGAACTCTTGCATCATTTGGGGAGAGAGTTCGCTAAAGGACAGGGTCTCTTTGCCCAAAAACTTGGATAGGCTACAGAGTGCGGCCGCACGGTTGTGGGCTACATCGCAGTTGCCAAATTCCCTTTCGTGGGCTATTGACTGACGTGAGTAGGTGAAAAAATCGCTTTCCATTTTTCTGTGTATTCCTCTATTTGCGAAGTGGATGTATGAGGGGGCTGAATAGGGATGAACACCCTTTCCTTTTTATTCTGCTATTTCAAAGTCTTCGTTATGCACATTATTAATGGCTACGGCATAGCCACCAAAGTC
The DNA here is from genome assembly GCA_900546605.1 of uncultured Prevotella sp. GTDB lineage: Bacteria > Bacteroidota > Bacteroidia > Bacteroidales > Bacteroidaceae > Alloprevotella. The sequence continues at coordinate 1,317 of URDV01000312.1, read as the reverse complement.
CATTACGAGTTGTCGATTTTTTAGTATGCGCACCACGTAGCCCTCTTGTCCTTGAAAAATACCTGTCAGCACGCGTAGCTTTACGTGGTCGCGTGCAAACTTTACAAAGTGATCACGCAAAAAGGTTACGCGATTGGGCTCTGTCTGCATTAGTTGCATGAAGGGTTGCATGATGCTATCTTTGATGGAGGCAGGTTGCCCATTCATGCAGTTGTTGACAAGGTGGTATTGTGGATAATATTTTTGCAGGAAAATACGTAGGTCATTAGTGTGGCCTTGCAAAAAGACGAGTCCGCTCACCGATGGGCGTTCTACCTTGACTACACCACATCCTTTGGGCTTTTGCTTAAAACTGATGGTGCGATGTATGAAGCATTTGGGTTTGAAGTCACCCTCAAAGTTTGCTGTGTTTAGTGTTTTTTCAAATTTTTCGGCTGCGTTATGTTGTATGAACAAGTAGCCCCAAGGGATGCCTTCGGTGTTGTCGCAACGGGGTACACCCTCTACCTTTCGAGCCGATTTTTCATCAGACCGAACAATGTGGATGCCCTTTGGTAAACGCTTGTTGTGGTAAGTGTCATTTACGTTGGCTGTAGAAGAAGGAAGCGAGCAAACCTGCGTCATTTTCTTTATCTACTTTATGTAGCTGTTGGCTATCATCGGTTGTGATGATGGTGCCAAGGTGGCTAATGAGCGGTACATTAGTTCATACTATTAAATGCCTTTGGGTTTACTGACAAAAGGGGGCAATGAGTTACCCCACATGGGGTTTCATTGCTCTGCTTTGTGGCTTTGTAGCCTTGCACCTCTATCAGTTCTGTACGTATTTCATATAGTAAATACGTACTTCTGTTGCAAAGTTATTGTTTTTCTTTCATTTATGAAAAAATAAAAACGAAAATGTTTTTTGCAAATCAGTATTTTCCTTTTAAACTGTTTAACAATGAAACGTTTATAATATTATAAGTCGTTGATTATCAGTTTTATTGAGTTAAATGCTTGTTTTACTATATGAAAACAAGCATTTAATATGCCGTAACAATCGTTCGTCCTTTTTTTATCGAAAGCACAACTTATGTTTTTATGTTTCCGCGATTAGCGGCAGAATAAAAAATTTCAAGTAAAATACTTTCGTTGGCGGAATTAGTTAATGAAGTTGACAAATTTACGGGATAACGGGGTGACAGGTTAACAAGTTGACAAGTTAACGGATTAACAGGTAAGTAGAGTGTCCAGTTTGATGTTCCTATTTTGGGTATCAGAAACAATGTACAAATCATCAAAATCATTGATAACCATTTGATAAGTAAAACATAA
>URDV01000311.1 GCA_900546605.1 uncultured Prevotella sp. | reverse complement strand
CTTTAACATAATAAGTGGTGTAAAGCATACTTACTTGTTAACCTGTCAACTTGTTAACCCGTTAACCTGAAATTCCGCCAACGGGTTATTTAATAGCGGGAGGCATGTTCAGCACACGTGCCACAATACCTTTAACAATAGGGTACGTTTCATCCTCGGTAAGCCCTTCGCCCAAGCGGTCGTAAATGTAAGGCACCTCGAGTCCTTTAATAGAGTAATGAATAATGTCGGCCATTAGTCCTACATTATCAATGTTGAAACGTCCTTTGTTAACCCCCTCTTGTAGCACTTGTTGCAGAATGCGTCGTTCTTCAACATCAAAAGCCTTGCGCACCATTTCCACTTTCCATATATTGCGAAAAAATTCTGCGCGCAAGCTACCATTACGTGCCACAATGTCGCGTATAATGCTCAAGTGCGTATAAATCATGGTGAAGATCTTCTCTTCAGGTTCAACGAGCATAGCCGTTACCTCATCCAGTTTTTCTGAAAGGTGTTCTAACTCTTCTTCAATCACAGCGTAGTAAATCTCCTCTTTGTTTTTGAAGTACGTATACAATGTTCTGCGACCGCGTCCTGAAGCTGCAGCAATGTCGTTCATTGTTGTAGCCTTCAGTCCTTTGTGAGCAAATAGTCCACGTGCCACTTCGAGCAGTGTTTGTCGAGTCTTTGATATTGACATTATCCTTTCAGTCTTTTTTATAATTAAGCACACTTTTGCTTTCAGTGTGCAAAGATAGTGCAAGGCGAGAGAAGTGCAAAATGAAAGTTGAAAAAACTTTCATTTTCACTTCCGATCCGCCGCCTATCTTGGCAGAGCAAAGTAGTGCAAGGCGAGCTGGGTACAAAACGAAAGTGCAAAACCCGAATGCATCCCGAATGTATCCCGAATAAAAACAAAGACTTTTGTTTCCGAAAAAAAGTAGTAATCGGAAACAAAAGTCTTATAACCATCTGAACATCCTTTTGGGTTCAGTAGTAAAGCGTATTTTGAAAGTAAGTATTACTTCACATCACCCACCTTAATCAAGTACTCAGCTATTTGCACAGCGTTAAGAGCTGCCCCTTTGCGAATTTGGTCGCTAACGAGCCACAACGTGATGCCATTGGGGTTGGCCAAATCCTTACGTATGCGTCCCACGTAAACAGGGTCTTTGCCAGCTAAGAACAAAGGCATGGGATATTCCTTCTTTTCGGGATTATCCATCAACACCAAACCTTCGCCACCAGCAATGGCCTTCTTTACATCAGCTACCTCAAGTGGAGCCTCCGTTTCAACCCAAATAGCCTCAGAGTGTGAACGCAATGAAGGTACACGCACACATGTAGCTGAAGTGAGCACATCAGAGTGCATAATTTTGCGTGTCTCGTTATACATCTTCATTTCTTCCTTGGTGTAACCATTGTCTTGGAATACGTCAATTTGCGGAATAACGTTAAAGGCTAATTGATAAGCAAATTTGTTAACTGTAACTTCCTCGCCTGCCAATACTTGTCGGTATTGCTCAACGAGTTCGTCCATAGCTGCTTGTCCTGCACCGCTTGCAGCTTGATATGAGGCCACATGCACACGTGTAATGTGGCTCAACTGTTCAATGGCTTGCAATGCTACTACCATCATGATGGTGGTGCAGTTAGGGTTAGCAATGATGCCACGAGGACGCTGCAAAGCATCCTTCGCATTACACTCGGGCACAACCAAAGGCACATCCTCATCCATGCGGAAGGCTGAAGAGTTGTCAATCATCACCGCGCCATATTTAGTAATGGTTTCAGCAAACTCCTTCGACGTGCCAGCACCAGCTGAGGTAAAGGCTATGTCTACATCCTTAAAGTCATCGTTGTGTTGAAGCAATTTAACGGTGTATTCCTTACCGCGGAAGGTGTATTTAGTTCCAGCACTACGGGTAGAGCCGAAGAGCAATAGGTTGTCAATGGGGAAATCGCGCTCGGCCAATACGCGCAAAAATTCTTGACCTACGGCACCACTGGCGCCAACGATAGCTACATTCATTTGCTTGATTTATGTTTGTTTTGTATGGCTCGCTCCCTAATATACTATCAAAAAATAGTTGTAGTAGGCGCAAGTCATATCATTTTGTTATTGCTTAATGATTGTTTTGTTACAGAACGTAAACCCATCTGTGGCTGCAAAATTACACAAAAATCCGTGAAACACCCTAATTTGTAGCTATTTGTGCCACTCAAAATGTGTTGAATGGCAGTTTTTTTGCAATTTTGCAGCGTTATGCAAGGTTACTCACTCACGTGAGCGGTAATTTTAGCATTACTAAACTAACCCGTTGGCGGAATTTCAGGTTAATGGGTTAACAAGTTGACAGGTTAACAAGTAAGTATGCTTTACACCACTTATTATGT
>URDV01000310.1 GCA_900546605.1 uncultured Prevotella sp. | reverse complement strand
GAGCAGTCGCGCCCTGAAAGGGCAAAAGCATTACAATGTGCTTTAGACTTTTACCAGACAGCAATAAATAAGAAACGCGTTGGCGGAATGAGTAAACAAGTTGACAAGTTAACGGGGTAATAGGTAAGTTTGCCATGTTTTCTTAACTACTTACCAGTTATACTTTAAGGGTGGTTCTAAAAATTCTGAAATTAGAATATTAAAATCAGAAATTTTAGAACCACCCTTTATACAATCATTAGATGCTATTTTCACACAGAAAGCACGTTATCGGGATGCAGATGTAAAAAAATAAAATTCAATGCCTATTACACCTCTTGCACTAACCATTCGCCCAGTGTGCGTTTAGTGCTATCGTAGTTGACGCCTATTTTATAAAGCTTGCGTCCGTCGGCCGAGTAGGGTACAAGGTAACCTTTTTCATCAATCTGCTTGAGAGCCGCCTCGGCAGAACCATCCAACTTAAGCTCGAACACAAAAACGGAGTCGGGCATGTAAATAACGACATCAGCACGGCCAATGGCGCTGTCCTCCTCAACTCGCACATATGCTCCCATTAAACTAAATATAAGGTAGAAAATGGTTTGCACATCACGCTCACTTTTGTTTGAAAGTCGGTTACTGATGCTGGCCAAGTAGGCACGCATACGTTCAAGGGCCGCGTTGACATTGCCATCGTATAGTGACTCCAGAAAATCACCTAAGAAAAAGTCGTTTTCGCTGCTTATGGGCGAAAGGTAATTAGGCGACAAACTCTTGAGCATCCCAATGCGAACTTCGCAGTTGGGGTAGTCGAGCGTGTAGCGGTCGAGTACAGGGTTGAACTTTTTAATCGTTAAGTATCCGCTTTGATAGAGCAATGGTAGCGGCGAAGTCATTTGTTCAAGTGACACATCGAACTCGGTGACAGAAGCGCTACGTCGTTCAATGTAGGCAATGCCATAGTGATACTTTTTCAACACGTTAATGATGTATGACGGAGTGCCAGAACCGAACCAATAATTGCTCAACTCGTGTTTCGACATGGCTATAATCATGCTGAACGGATTGAAAATGTCCTCAGATTTTTCGCTGAAGTGGTAGCCATCGTAATAATCCTTCAATTTGTTGAGCATCTCATCATAGCTGATGCCAAGGTCTGCAGCAAATAGTTCCACATCGCGTCGCATTTGTGTGGTTAGTTCAGCCTGACTAATGCCGCAAATGGCACAATACTGGTTACCCATCGAAATGTTGTCAAGATTGTTGAGCTCGCTAAAAATGCTAAGTTGCGGAAACTTAGTGATGCCCGTAATGAACACAAACTCCAAGTAAGGGTCGAGTGACTTGATGGGACTGTAAAAGTTTTGCATAACAAGACACAATTCATGTAGGTTCTCCTTTTCATGTACCACGTCAAGCAGTGGCGCATCATACTCGTCGATGATGATGACTACCTTTTGTCCCGTTTGCTCATAGGCACGTCGTACAATGCCGATAAGGCGCGTGTTGGGCGATTTTTCGTTTTCTCTTTTGCCGTAAAGATTCTCGTAGGGAGAAAGGAGAAAGTCAAGATAATCCTTCAGTGAGTTCTTGTCCAAATGTTTTGCCCCACTCATATCGAAATGTAGTACGGGGTGGCACACCCACTCCTTCTCATACTCGCTGATAGCGAGTCCTTCGAAAAGTTCTTTTTTCCCCTCAAAGTAGGCATGTAGCGTTGAGGCAAAGAGCGACTTTCCGAACCGCCTTGGGCGGTTCAGAAATACATATTTCATTCCTCTCTTTTTAAAGTCGGCAATGTACTTTGTTTTATCAACATAAATGTAGTTGCCCTCAATGATTTTTTGGAATGTTTGTATTCCGATGGGGTATCTCCTTATCTCCTCTTCCATAGTTGTATGTTGTTATAGGTTGCTAAGATACAAAATAAAATTGATAACTCATCTATCACTATGAATGAAACCATCTAAACTTATTATGATTTGTTAAAAGGAGAGTTCATATAGACTCCTTCCTAATTAAAGTTCCAATGGCTTAGACTCCTTCAATATTAAACGATTAGTGCGTAAAAAACTAAAATTGAACGAATTTAGAACGAAATTAGAACGGATTTAGAACGAAAATAGAATGGAGTGGAACGGATTTGTAAAAAGGTCGTCCATTTCTTATCTTTGTAGAAGATAGGCTTCGGCTCAGCATAACATTCAAGCCAGCTTGATGCTATGCATTCGCCTTGCGCTATCTTTGTATAAGATAGGCTTCGGCTCAGCATAGCATTCAAACCAGTTTGATGCTCTGCATTCGCCTTGCGCTATCTTTGTATAAGATACCCGTTGGCGGAATTTCAGGTTAACGGGTAAACAAGTTGACAGGTTAACAAGTAAGTATGCTTTACACC
>URDV01000309.1 GCA_900546605.1 uncultured Prevotella sp. | reverse complement strand
CTTACTTGTTAACCTGTCAACTTGTTAACCCGTTAACCTGAAATTCCGCCAACGGGTATGTTATTTGAAATATACGATATATGTCATACGCGCCAAACGTTAGTATCACCCCCAATCGTGCTATATTTTTGCGCTAAGCCCCAACGCATAGCACAAGTTAGGCAAAAGACACACTAATCGTTTCGTATGAAATAAGAAAGACAGACTCCTTTAACAAAATGCGAATACCATATTTTTAACCCCAGCTCTATTTTTATCATCTCAAACTTCTTAATATTCAACACCTTTTGCACAGAATATGTCGTTATCTATGTCCCCTTGTTGTGCTTACACACAATATCCGCAACCTCAGTCAATATACTTTGGCATGTATTACCCATTGGAAGAATTCTTCGTTAACGGGTTAACAAGTAAGTATGCTATTCATCACTCATTATATTAAAGCCAGAATGGCAATAAACTTAAAAAACTTGACAAAAATACCTGTTTACCCGTCAACTTATTAACCCTTTAAGCAAGAATTCCGCCAACGGGGCAAACTATGCTCTTGTGACTTCCGCGGTAAGCGGCAGAATAGTAAAAATAATTTTGAACACCCACTTATTATACTATATAGACTTGTCACTGAACATTATTTTTGTAATTTTGCAACTGAAAACAAAATATCAGATAGCCCCTATGGCACATTTCAATACTCAAGAAGAATTTGAACAAGTAATGCAAAACTGTCGAGACTTGTTTGTAAAAAAACTGCACGACTATGGTACAGCTTGGCGCGTAATGCGTCCTGAAACAATGACCGACCAACTTTTTATTAAAGCTGCACGCATTCGTTCACTGCAAATGAAGGGATGCTCAAAAATAGACGAAGGCATCATCCCCGAATTTATTGGTATTGTTAATTATAGCATCATTGCACTCATACAACTTGAAAAAGGTGTAGCTGATGCTGAAGATTTAAGCATTGACGAAGCTACTAAGCTATATGATAATGAAGCAAAAAGAGCCTTTGACTTAATGTTAAAGAAAAACCATGACTACAACGAAGCATGGCGCTACATGCGCGTAAGTTCGTATGCCGACCTCATCTTTATGAAGTTGTATCGCACCAAGCAAATTGAGTCTCTTCATGGCCAAACGTTAGTAAGCGAAGGCATTGCTGCTAATTATTTAGACATGCTCAACTATGCAGTTTTTGGACTCATCAAATTAACAATTGAAAACGAACCATGCTGTGTAAAGGACTGAGCTACACTTACAAAATAATACATATAATTTGCCGCTTACTGCTTTGCTGCACATTTGTATTTTCAGGTTTTGTAAAAGTGGCCGACCCCATGGGCATGACCCACAAATTACATGCTTATACCGCAGCCGTAGGCTTACAGTTTAGCGACAATTCGTTGTTATTAGAATTTGTTGCAACCGCATTAGGCTCAATTGAATTTGTTTTAGGGGTTTACTTGTTCTTAGGTGCTCATCGACGCTTCACTACTCGAGTGATTACGCTGCTTATGACAGGGTTCACCCTTATCACCATTTGGATTTATGTAAAAGATCCTGTGGCTGATTGCGGTTGTTTTGGCGATGCCATTACTTTAACTAATGCACAAACGTTAGTTAAGAACGTTCTGCTTTTAGCAGCTGCATTAGTTGTGCAATTCTTGCGCATTCCCCACCAACGATTGGTAACAGCACGTAACACTTGGGTTATTTCAATCTATGCTTGGATTTACGCCATTGGCTTAGCTCTCTATTCATTACATTACTTGCCCATTCTCGATTTCTCAGCCTATACCCCAGGTGTCAACATCCGCGCAGCACTAATGGGCGAGGTTGACAACCCAAAGAGTAAAAAACTGGCCAACTTTTACTTAGCCGATGCACGCACTGGTGATGACCGCACATTAGACATTGTAGCCGACACAGGATATACCTTTTTGCTCACAGTTCCATCTACAATAACTGCCGACGATGGTTGTTGTGACCGCATTAACGACTTGTACGACTATTGTCACGACCACCATTATGCATTCTACATGGCTACTTCGTCAACGGGAAAGGACGTGGCTAACTGGATTGACCGCACAGGGGCGGCCTACCCTATATTAATGGCTGAAGACACTGAGTTGAGCACGATGGTGCGTTCAACCCCTGGCCTGATGTTGCTACACAATGGCTTCGTTGTTAACAAATGGAGCAATAATAATTTGCCCGAGGTGGACAACGTGGAAACTGACATTAAACAATGGGGAGTTACACCCTCTTACCATCACCCTCTCACCACACTCGTGCTGTGGTTTGTTATTCCGCTATGCATTATAGTGTTGCTTGACTCTATGTGGATTGGACATAAATTTTATAAACATCATATTTACGTTAAACGTTTTAAACTCAAAAAAA
>URDV01000308.1 GCA_900546605.1 uncultured Prevotella sp. | reverse complement strand
GCTCCATTGGGCCTTCAGCCCGCCCTTGCTAAAACTTGAGTTAGTTTATATAATCATGTTCAAAATGAGTCGATATGCCTTGGTGCACTCTTTCGCCCATAGACATAGGTTTCATCGGTCACGTAGCCCGCTTAAAAGGAAAAAGGAGTGCATCAAAACACGACACACTCCTTATATATATTACCTTGCCTTGCACAACGCATTAAGCATCCACATTGGCATAGATAGCATTCTTTTCAATAAACTCACGACGAGGACCTACATCGTCTCCCATTAACATTGAGAATACGTAGTCAGCATCGGCAGCATTTTCAAGCGACACTTGTTTGAGCAAGCGGCTTTCAGGACACATGGTAGTATTCCACAACTCTTCAGGGTTCATCTCGCCCAAACCTTTGTAACGCTGGGTTGAGATGCTACCTTCAGTACCATCGCCATACTTATCCATGAACAGTTGACGATCACGATCGTTGTAGCAATACTCTGACACTTTACCCTTTGTACACTTGTAAAGAGGTGGCATGGCTATGTAGAGGTAACCATCTTGTATAACTTGTGGCATGTAACGATAGAACAATGTCATAATCAATGTGGCAATGTGCTGACCATCAACATCGGCATCGGCCATGATGATTACTTTATGATAACGCAGCTTGTCGAGGTTCGCCTCCTTGGAGTCCTCGCCCATACCAAAGCGAATGCCGAGCGCTTGTATGATGTTGTTCACTTCATCGCTCTCAAATGCTTTGTGCCACATAGCCTTCTCTACATTCAATATTTTACCACGAAGGGGCAAAATGGCTTGTGTTGCACGGCTACGACCTTGCTTTGCAGAACCACCTGCCGAATCACCCTCGACCAAGAACAATTCGCAAATAGCTGGATCTTTTGATGAACAGTCTGCTAACTTACCAGGTAGTCCTCCACCTGAAAGCGGACTTTTGCGTTGTACACTCTCACGTGCCTTGCGAGCTGCAATACGTGCTGTGGCTGCAAGTATCACTTTGTCAACGATCAGCTTTGCCTCTTTGGGGTGCTCCTCTAAGTAATTGCTCAAGGCTTCACCCACAGCTTGATTCACGGCACCAGTCACCTCACTATTACCTAACTTGGTCTTGGTTTGGCCTTCAAACTGAGGTTCTGACACTTTTACTGATATAACGGCTGTTAAGCCTTCGCGGAAGTCCTCGCCCGAAATTTCAACCTTCGCCTTTTCTATTTGCTTGGCTGCTGTTTCTTCAGCATACTTTTTGAGCACACGTGTTACTGCTTGACGGAAACCTACCAAGTGTGTACCACCCTCAATGGTGTTGATGTTATTAACGTATGAGTGTATGTTCTCTGAGTACGAAGTGTTATACATAATAGCCACTTCGATGGGTATGTTGTTCTTTTCGGTGTTGAGATAAATCACATCATCAAACAAGTGTTGACGTGATGAATCTATATAGCGAACGAACTCGCGCAGACCGAGGTCAGAGTGGAACACGTCTTTACGCGTATTGCCTTCTTCATCGGGACGTTGGTCAACCAACGTGATGGTGATGCCTGCATTGAGATATGCCAACTCGCGCATGCGGTTGGCCAGTATCTCATACTTATAGGTGGTTGTGGTAAAGATGGTAGCATCGGGCCAGAAGTGCTGACGAGTGCCTCGAATGTCTGTTTCGCCCACCACAGCTACAGGGGCTAAGGGGTGACCTTTGGCATATTCTTGACGATATACCTTGCCATCGCGGAATACCTCGCTCACCATTTTAGTTGACAAAGCATTCACACAACTTACGCCTACACCATGCAAACCACCTGACACTTTGTAAGAACCTTTATCAAACTTACCGCCCGCATGTAACACCGTCATTACCACCTCAAGGGCTGAGCGGTGTTCTTTGGGGTGCATATCAACGGGTATACCACGTCCGTTATCTTGTACTATAATAGAATTGTCGGTGCAAATGGTCACCTCAATGTGTGTACAGTAACCTGCCAGTGCTTCGTCAATAGAGTTATCCACGGTTTCATAAACCAAGTGGTGCAAGCCCTTTTCACTAATGTCGCCAATGTACATGGCAGGGCGTTTGCGTACAGCCTCTAAGCCTTCAAGCACCTGAATATTACTGGCACTATAGGCTGAAGCACCTTTGTTTTCTGTTTCTTCCATATAGGGTTTTGAGTTGTTTGCTTGTTATGTGTATATTATGGCACAAAGATAGCTATTTTTTTGGACTTTATGGGGGATTATTGACAATGAAAATGCCATGTGTGTGGTTCTAAAAATTCTGATTTTAATATTCTAAAATAATTTTGAACAATATCCTGGGTGATTAGATGCCGCGAAACCTTATAAAGTACACCCGTTGGCGGAATTTCAGGTTAACGGGTTAACAAGTTGACAGGTTAACAAGTAAGTAT
>URDV01000307.1 GCA_900546605.1 uncultured Prevotella sp. | reverse complement strand
CCGATCTGAAGCCTGCCGTTACCTTTTCTTCTACTATGTGTCGATTGCTACACCTAACAAGGCTGAGGCTACAAAGTATGCTACCATTGCCAAGGAAATTAATCCTGATGATAACTTTGTTAAGGCCGCATTTGAACACTTAAAGACATTGTAATTGTCTTTTATTAAAAAGTTACACCCCAATATGTGTATTGCTTAGCTAATAGGCAAAAACGCATATTGGGGTGTATATATTATGTATAAAGTTATGCGTGTTGTTCGAAACACGTTTAAATGAACACAAAAGTTTGTAAGTCTAAACACTTTGTGCTACCTTTGCAGAGTAAATAAAGAGAATCTTATCTTTTAAATAAAAATCCATCTATCTATGAAAATGGTAAAATGTTTTGCTTTTGCCTTTGCTGCTCTTCTTTCCTTGGGCACATCTTTGGCACAAGCACAATCGCTTTCACCTTCAACCAAATGGCATTGGAACAAGGGAACTATTGAAATTGAAACACCTGCTCGTCCTGCAGGACAAAAGGATGTTCTCGGTCTAAAGTTGCCTAAAATCAAAAAGGTACGCATTGGCCTTGTAGGCTTAGGCATGCGTGGTCCTGGTGCTGTTGAAAACTTCTGTGTAATACCTGGTGTTGAGGTAGTAGCACTTTGCGACTATGAGCCAGCACGTGCAGAGGCTTGTCAAAAGTACTTGCGCAATGCAGGTTTAGCCCCTGCAGCCATTTACTCAGGTGAAAATGGTTATAAGGAACTTTGTGCTCGTCCTGATATTGACCTTGTTTATGTGGCCACTGACTGGGCTCACCACTTCCCCGTAGCAGAATGCGCTCTGCAGCATGGCAAGAACGTAGCTGATGAGGTACCTTCAGCCATGAATCTTGAGGAATGCTGGAAGTTAGTAAACCTCAGCGAGAAGATGCAAAAGAACTGCATGATTCTTGAAAACTGCTGCTACGACTGGTTCGAGATGCGTACACTCAATATGGCGCAACATGGTGTGTTTGGCGAAATTATTCGCGCACAGGGTGCTTATATTCACAATTTGGACGATTTCTGGGATTATTATTGGAAGAATCCTGATGGATCTGACCCCGAACAGTTAGGCTGGCGTTTGAAATACAATCGCGAGAATCGTGGTGACGTTTATGCAACTCATGGCCTTGGCCCTGTAGCACAAGCACTTGACATTCACCGTGGTGACCGTATGAAGACACTCGTTGCAATGGACACAAAGAGTGTTCATGGCAAAGAGTTGGTTGAAAAGAAAACAGGTAAGCCTTGCAACGACTTCCGCAATGGCGACCACACCACCACACTCATCCGCACAGAGAACGCTAAGGTTATAGAGTTACAACACGACGTAATGAATCCTCAGCCTTACAACCGTTTGTATCAGTTAACAGGTACAAAGGGCTTTGCTAATAAGTATCCTGTTGAAGGCTATGCTGTTGATAGCAAGCAATTGGCTGCAAGTGGTCATCAGCCCAAGGTTGACAACCTCAGTTCACACAGCTTCATGCCCGAAGCTGAAAAGCAGGCACTCGAAAAGCAATACGAAAGTCCTATACTTGCCAAGTTTGGTGAATTGGCCAAGAAGGTTGGTGGACATGGTGGTATGGACTTCATCATGTGTGCTCGTTTGATTTATTGCTTGCAACATGGTTTGCCACTTGATATGGATGTTTACGACTTGGCTGAATGGTGCTGCATTGCTGAACTTGGTGCCATTTCTATGGATAACAATAGTGCAAGTGTAACATTCCCTGATTTCACTCGTGGCGAGTGGAACAAGGTGAAAGGTTATAAACATGCATATGCTACAGCTGCTGAAGAGGCTGCCACCGAAGCTTACTCAAACAAGGTAACTGCTGCCCAAAAGGCTGCTACTGCTAAGTTCAACCTTTGGAAACTTTATGACGATGTAAAGGCTGCTAAGGATGCTACTGCTAAGGCAAAAGCTCAAAAGGCTTATGACAAGGCTGCTGCCAAGGCTAAAGCTCAAGTTGCTAAAGTAGAAAAGTCTATCAAGTAAAATTACACAATTAAACCAAGTAAAAACTTGGATAATTGCTAAATAAAAAATATGCGAGTATTTCAAAATAAAGAAATGCTCGCATATTTTTTATTTTTACTAAAGTTCATGTGTAGATGAGTATAGTACTCAAGTTTAGATGAGTAGTAAGCATCCCATGCAGGCCGTATTGTATAAAAACAAATAAGCCAAAGTCAATCTATCAGGACTTTGGCTTATTTGGTATTATGCTCGGCATAAGTTTATTCTAATGGGTGCAAGTCCCTAACAAGCCCTAATAGCGGGATTTGTATAGCCAATAGCAAGGGTGTCCACTGCGAGGTGGAATTTGAAAGAAGCAGGCGGCAAACATCTGGCCTAACGTACAGAAACTTCATATAAGGC
>URDV01000306.1 GCA_900546605.1 uncultured Prevotella sp. | reverse complement strand
CTTTAACATAATAAGTGGTGTAAAGCATACTTACTTGTTAACCTGTCAACTTGTTTACCCGTTAACCTGAAATTCCGCCAACGGGTATATAAACTAATTTTAAACGCCTACTTATAAATCAACTTTTCCATGAAAGTTTTTCTTACCCTTTCGGCTTGTGCATTAGCTCTTTCCGTGTCAGCACAAACGGTGAGCAGAATGGACAACCTAAAACCCGAAGAGAAAGCGGCTGCCACACAACTCAAGTTAACTGGTAAACTAAGTGTGCAAGGCAACTCTGACTTTAGACAACTGCGCGACCTATGTTATCAGCTCAAACAAGTTGACCTGAGTGGTGCCGACTGCGAAGTGATTCCTAACAATGCCTTTCATTCACGTCATGTGCTACAAAGCATCACACTACCTGACAATCTCAAGAGCATAGGTTCACAAGCATTCTACGCTTGCACTTCGCTCACACAGCTCACCTTGCCCAAATCGCTCACCCGTGTGGGCGATGCAGCCTTTTCAAGTTGCACGGCTCTTAAAGAGATTACCATCAATGGTGCCCCCAGTTTAGGTGAATTTGCCTTTGCGCGTCTATCCCACCTACGTACACTACGCGTTAATGCCGACATTCCACCTGTGGCCTCAGCCTCTACCTTCGATGGCATTAACCGTAAACAAGTAAAACTCATCGTACCCAAAGGTAGCGAAATGCGTTATCGCAAAGCGGCAGGTTGGAGCATATTCTTTAGTGAGCCAAGCAACACCACCAATCGTGTGTGTAACCCCAATGAAGTGCTTGTGCCACTGCCCGCCGAAATGCAAGTAAAGCAAGGCGACAACTTATCGCTCAATAAGGTGTGGGAGGTATTAGCTGCCGATGGCTTGGCCAACGAATGCGTGCAAGCAGAGCGTTTACTGCGTAACCGCTTGCCCAAAGTGCGCAACCCTAAATTAGCGGGCAAAGCCACCATCACCTTAGGCATTGACAACACCTTACAAGATGACGAAGCCTATACCCTCGACATCCACCACAAAGGCATCAACATTCAAGGCAAAACCGCAGCAGGTGTTTTTTATGGGCTCATGACCCTCGACCAACTCATGCGCGGCAATGGCACCACCACTTGTTGTGAAGAGTTGCCCCCACTCCATATTAACGACACACCTCGCACGCACATACGCGAACTCATGGTCGACCCTTGTCGCACATTCATTCCGTTTGAAGAGCTAAAAGCCTTCATTCCCGAAATGGCGCGTTACAAATACAACACCATTCACCTGCACCTAACCGACGACCAAGCTTGGCGCATTGAAATAAAAAAATACCCTCAACTCACAGCGCAAGCCTCATCGCGTGTTGGCATGGACGACATGTTAGTGCCCATTTCTGGTTACTACACACAAGCTCAAATGCGCGAGCTCGTTGCCTTTGCCGCACAATACCATGTGCAAGTAGTGCCCGAAATTGAAATGCCTGGCCACGAGGTTGCCGCCATTCATGTTTTTCCGCAACTCACCTGTGGTGCCAAGCAAGTGCCCATTCGCACCACCTGTGGTGTCTCGAACGAATTGCTTTGCCCTGGCAAAGAATTCACTTTCGAATTCTTGGGCAATGTATTTAAAGAGTTGGCCGACATCTTTCCCTCGCCCTACATTCATTTAGGAGGTGACGAGGCTGGCAACCCAGCCCTCGACTGCTGGACACACTGCCCCGACTGCCAAGCCTTGAAAAAGCAATTAGGCATCACCACCACCGACCGTTCTGAAAATTGGCGTTTGCAAGAATATCTGTTCAATCGCGTCATCGACACCCTACGTACTAAGTATGGCAAAACACCCATGTTTTGGTACGAAACCGACTTTAAGAAGATACAACCAGGTTGCGTCACTTTTTCATGGCGACACGGACTTACCAAGCGTGCACTTGAGGCCGCTGTTGCCAACAACGCCAAAATCATGCTCTGCCCAGGTGAACACTGCTATCTTGACTACCCCATGGCTGCTGGCGACATGCCCGAGGTTAATTGGGGCATGCCCATCATTCCACTTAAACGTAGTTATGAACTTGATCCCTCATGGGGCATGGGACCCGACTTTGAACGCAACAACCTATTTGGTGTAGCTGGCACCCTATGGAGCGAATGCATCAACACTCCCGAACGCATCTACTACCAAGCCTATCCGCGCGCATTAGCATTGAGCGAAGTGGGATGGACTCCAGGCAACAAACGTTCATGGGATGATTTTGTAAAACGTCTTTCACCCGTACTAAAGGACATGATGCGTCGCGGCATTACCTTCTCTATGCAATATTAAATTGAAGAGTTGAAAAGTTGAAAAGCTCAACTTTTCAACTCTTTTTCACTTAACACAACGCGTTGGCGGAATTAGTAAACAAGTTGACAAGTTAACGGGTTAACAGGTAAGT
>URDV01000305.1 GCA_900546605.1 uncultured Prevotella sp. | reverse complement strand
AAAGAGCATGAAACTCTATTTATAAAGGGTTTAAGACGGAAGAAGTTGCGTTTCGACGTTTTACCGGATAGTTCCCTTTGCCAGAATGGCAAACATGTTGAGATAATAACAAAGATGATATTTGAACTTTGTTATATAGAAGCAATAATAAGGAACTTAAAATCCTCATAGAACAATAAAGGAGTACTTGCTATGACCACGCAAAAACAAAAAAGGCCAATTATCAGCAAGTATTTTAAAGCAAATACCCACAGACAATTGGCCTTGTTTAGTAATGGTAAGTAGGTGTAGTTTATATTACTTACCTTATAGGGTGAGTCAAAAATTCTGATAGTTACTTTGCACGCTTTCGTATGTGTCTTTTTATCAGTTTTCTCAGTCACATAGCTTGTGCATATTGAGCACTTACTTATTAGGCAAGCAGTTGCTTCACAAGCGACGATATAGCCTTACCATCAGCTCGTCCCGCCAACTTTTTGCTGGCAACACCCATAACCTTGCCCATATCCTTCATGCTTGCGGCCCCCGTTTCAGCAATAATAGCCTTCACCTCAGCCTCGAGTTCTTCGGCAGAAAGAGCCTTAGGCAGATATTCCTCAATTACAGCAGCCTGAGCTTCCTCCTCTTCAGCCAAGTCAGCGCGATTCTGTTCACGATAAAGGGCAGCCGTGTCACGTCCCTGTTTGGCCAGTTTTGAAAGTATTTTCAGCGCGGCAGCATCATCGAGCGTATCATTGGCTCCTGGTGCAGTTTTAGCTTCAATAAAGAATTTCTTTACATTACGCAGGGCCTCAAGACGCATTTTGTCCTTTGCCTTCATAGCGGCAATGATGTCCTTGCTTACTTTTTCAAAAATATCCATTGTAATAATTAGTTATTTGAGTTCGAAAGATTTCGTATGCTTCGCAATAGTTCGGCAGAACGCTTATAGGTAGGCACCGACTCCACTTCATTAATGACACTTGCATTACACAAATCGTCATTGCTGAATATATAGACACGTGGTTTACGACGTGTCTTGCGCCCTACCCCACCATAATACACGTTACGTTGTTCTTCGCGTTCAGCAGCCTCCTCTTCACTCATTTGTTGTTGCTCAGCACTTTTCTTTGCCTCGCCATATAGGCAAAAACCAGAAGCTATAATGGTGATTTTTATTTTTTTGCCCAAATTAGGGTCAAAAGCCAACCCCCACTTCGTTTCAATGTTTGAACCAAACTTCGACATAAATTCGGTTACCTCATTAAATTCGCTCGTAAGGAGTGCATTTTCGCCATTATCGCTGGTAGTGATAGCCAACAATATGCGCTGCGCATTAAACACATCGTTGTTGTTCAGCAATGGCGAATTAAGTGCATCATAAATGGCTTGCGAAACACGATTTTCACCTTCGCCATAGCCACTCGACATCACAGCCACGCCACCATTACGCAAGGTAGTATTTACATCCTCAAAGTCAAGGTTGATGCGTCCATGCATCGAAATGATTTCAGTGATTGAACTCACCGCTGTAGACAGCGTTTCATCAGCCCTTTTGAATGCATTGATAATGCTGAGGTCAGGATAGATGTCGCACAATCGCTCGTTGTTAATAACAAGCATAGCATCCACCTCTTTCGACAGTGCATCCAATCCATTAAGTGCCTTGTCAATTTGCTTTTCGCGTTCAAACAAAAAGGGGATGGTCACAATGCCAACAGTAAGAATTCCCTTTGCGCGAGCTTCATGTGCAATGACAGGTGAGGCACCAGTACCAGTGCCACCCCCCATGCCCGCTGTGATGAAAACCATTTTAGTTTCATCGTCAAGCGCCTTATCAATTTGTTCTATACTGTCAAGTGCTAACTCACGTCCCTTGGTAGGATTACCTCCAGCCCCCAGTCCTGGTCCCAGTTGCATTTGGTCAGGCACGGGGTTATCCTCAAGTGCCTTTTTGTCACTATTAGCAACCATATAGCGCACTTCAGGAATCTCATCACGATACATTTGGGCAACAGCATTACCACCACCGCCCCCCACGCCTATCACCTTGATAATGCGCGGTGTCGTAACATGTGCAAGTTGTATAAGTTCATCAGGCATGGGAAAATTCTTTTATTGTATAAATGAAGTCGTCTAAACTTTTCTGACGAAGATTTGATTTAGAGTTTTATCTCTTCTAAATTCAATCTTCACCTTTCTTTTTGGCCGTTTTTTGGCCTTTCATCGGTCGTGTAGCTCGCTACACTCCCTCTTCAAGACCCAAAAACGCCTCAAAGATAAAGGCAAATCTTGAATTTCATAAAAGTTCAGACGACTTCAATAAGAGATATGTGAGTAATGCTAATGCATTGTACACTACTTTAAGTAATGTTCAAAAAATAACTTCGGCAGAAAATCTGCGATCAAGAGCATTTGATGATGAGCTTAACATAAACTGCAACAGAAAAATTGCGGAAGTTATTTTTTAACTTAAGTTTTGGA
>URDV01000304.1 GCA_900546605.1 uncultured Prevotella sp. | reverse complement strand
GACAAACTTACCTGTTAACCCGTTAACTTGTCAACTTGTTCACTAATTCCGCCAACGCGTTATTTTATTACATTTGCAATTAATATCGGATGACGGAATGCTACATCGTGCTGACGATGTCAGCATTCCGTCATTTTATTTTAAACTCAAAACTCACCTTATAACCTCACCCCCAAAAGACTTTAAACCCCAATTATATGCGAAAACTCCTTACCCTTGCCCTTTTTGCTGCCACATTAGGCACATCAGCGCAAACCACAAGTGGTGGAATCACCCCACAAATGCTCGAAAAAATCAGCCATGCCTACCCAGCCAATCCTGCATTACGCAATGCCTTGGCAGGCACCAGCATTAACCAATTAGCCACACGTGCCGACAACCCCGACCAGTACGACACCCACTTTAGCAACGAAGTACCCTCACGCGGCATCACCGACCAAAAAAGCTCTGGCCGCTGCTGGCTATTTACAGGCCTCAACGTGATGCGTGCTAAAATGATTAAACAACAAGGCTTAGGCGACTTTCAGTTTTCACAAAGCTACTGCTTCTTTTACGACCAACTTGAAAAGTCCAACCTCTTTTTGCAAGCCGTCATTGACAACGCACACAAACCCATGAGCGACCAACTCGTCGACTGGCTCTTCAAAAACCCTCTTTCTGACGGAGGTACCTTTTGCGGTGTTATTGACGTAGTTAGCAAATACGGACTTGTGCCAGCCGAAGCCATGCCCGAATCGTACAACGCTAACAACACCAGCCGCATGGCTGCTATCATTAGCCTCAAACTGCGCGAATATGGATTGGCACTACGCAAATTAGCAGCGAAAGGCAAAAAGACGGCCGAACTTGAAAAGCTCAAAACACAGCAATTGGGCACCATTTACCACATATTGGCTGTGTGCTTGGGCGAACCTATTAAGCAATTCACCTGGGCGCCACGCGATGCCAACGGCAAACCCTTGGCCGAAGCACGCACCTACACCCCCCAGGAGTTCTACCAAACTTATGTGGGCAAGGACCTAAAGAACGACTACGTGATGCTGATGAACGACCCCTCACGTCCTTATCACAAAACATACACCATCGACATGGATCGCCACTCATACGATGGCAAGCAGTGGACCTACCTGAACCTGCCCATGAGCGAAATCAAAAGCATGGCTGCAGCCTCTATTAAAGACTCTACCATGATGTACTTTTCATGTGACGTAGGCAAATACCTGGATTCAAAAACAGGCATACTCTCACTCAAAAACTATGACTACGAATCACTCTTTTCAACCACCTTTGGCATGACCAAGGCCGAGCGCATTAGCACTTATGCTTCAGCATCAAGCCATGCAATGACCCTCATGGCGGTTGACTTAGATGCCAAGGGTACTCCACGCAAATGGATGGTTGAAAACTCATGGGGAGCCTCATCAGGCTACAAAGGCCACCTCATCATGACCGATGAATGGTTTGACGAATATATGTTCCGCTTAGTGGTTGACAAAAAGTATGTACCTGCCGCCACACTGAAACTCATGCAGCAAACACCCGTTAAGCTTCCTGCTTGGGATCCCTTGTTCGCTGCTGAAAACTAAGCCTTAGGGAGGCGAGAACTCACATTCTCGTTGCTCTAATGGATTTTAAAAATTCGACCCCTCACCCATATTAAAAATAAGGCGAAGAACCTAACACTATCCACATAGTTAGGTCCTTCGCCTTGTTAGTAGGTTAATAATGGCTCTGTTACATGCATCCTTCATTATGCCACAAACCACAATAGCTACCCCACCCTATGAAAAAAAACGGCACAAAGCACAGCATTAATGAACAATTTACCATTACTAATAACACACCCTTTTTTGAAAGAATCGCGAAGCGGAATCTCCATAGATATTCCTTGTCCAACGCCACAAAATCACGTCATTTAATCTTCCATTCCAACGTGTTCACCTCGTCCTCAACGCAAAAGTTCATGCCCACTATCACCACCGCCTTGCCTTTCAGTTTAAAAGCATCGGCATAATGCTTGGCTTCAATTTGCGCAAGCGCCTCGTCAACACTTTTGTTAAACTTCAGTTCCATCACATATATGGTGTCAGCCGTTTCAAGCGTAATGTCGATGCGACCTTTGGCGGTGTGTTGCTCAACATCAATTCTGAAATTGGTGAGCAAGGTAAATATGATATAACGACTTGCCAAAACGGCGTGGGCGGCTAAGAAAAAAATACTTACCGTCAGTGTGCGTCATGTGATAAACATAGACTGTTTTATCAACATAAAACATGTCTTCTTGGCGAATGCGTTCAAAAGTTTGTATTCCGATGGGATATAATTTTCTATTGGTGTCCGCTAAAAAAATGGCGTGGATTCATATTACATTGTAAATCAGTGAATAACGATACTTTTATGGAATAGGGGCTTTTTCCATTGTGTAATTTTGATAGTTTTATATTTGATAAATCCTTGTAATAGTCAAATATAAACTCATA
>URDV01000303.1 GCA_900546605.1 uncultured Prevotella sp. | reverse complement strand
CTTACCTGTTAACCCGTTAACTTGTCAACTTGTTTACTAATTCCGCCAACGCGTAATTAGTTGATATGAATGGGAACAGGCATATCGACTAATACTAAACGATTATATCAACTAATTTTGAATACCTACTTAACAACCCTAACCCATTAATATCACACTACCATGCGCGAATTTAACGACATACGCATAGCTGTAGCTGGCACAGGTTACGTGGGCCTGAGCTTAGCAACATTGTTGTCACAACACCATCACGTAACGGCTGTTGACGTTATAGCTGAAAAGGTGGACAAAATTAACCATCGCCAGTCGCCTATTCAAGACGAGTATATTGAAAAATACCTTTCAGACAAGACGTTGCTGCCATGCGTAGGCCATGAGCCTACTGCCGATGGTTCTGCAGCCAATGCCTGCTTAGTAGCCACACTTGATGGACGCAAGGCATATGCCGATGCCGACTTTGTGGTGATTGCTGCACCTACCAACTATGACCCTATTAAAAACTACTTTGACACCAGTCACGTAGAAGAGGTAATAGACCTCGTACTCGAAGTAAATCCTGCAGCCGTAATGGTCATTAAAAGCACCATACCTGTGGGCTACACGCGCAGTCTTTACTTAAAATACGCTCAACGCGGTGTGAAGCAGCTCAATTTGCTCTTTTCGCCCGAATTCTTGCGTGAGAGCAAAGCCCTTTACGACAATCTTTATCCCAGCCGCATCATAGTGGGCTATCCCAAAATTATTCATCAGCCAGAGTTCGAGGCCGAGAACAATGCCATCATGTCAGTAACTCATGTAGAAAACATGAAGGAGGCTGCCCACACCTTTGCTCGTTTGTTGCAGCAAGGAGCCTTGAAACCCAACATCGACACGCTGTTTATGGGCATTAAAGAGGCGGAGGCGGTGAAACTCTTTGCCAACACTTACTTGGCACTACGTGTGAGCTACTTTAATGAACTCGACACCTATGCCGAGATAAAAGGGCTTGACTCACGAGCCATCATTGAGGGTGTAGGGCTCGACCCACGCATTGGCACACACTACAACAACCCCTCGTTTGGTTATGGCGGTTATTGTTTGCCCAAGGACACCAAACAGTTGTTAGCCAACTATCAAGATGTGCCCGAAAATCTCATTGAGGCCATCGTTGAGAGCAATCGCACTCGCAAGGACTACATAGCCGATGCCGTGTTGCGCCGAGCTGGGTGGTATGACTATTCAAGTAACACCCAGTATGGCACAGAACCCACCAAATGCGTGATAGGTGTGTACCGACTCACCATGAAGTCTAACTCCGACAACTTTCGCCAGTCGGCCATACAAGGCATCATGAAGCGCATCAAGGCCAAAGGGGCTGAGGTCATCATTTACGAACCTACGTTGGCCAATGGCACCACATTCTTTGGTAGCAAAGTGGTCAACGACCTCACCCAGTTCAAAGCACAGGCACATGCCATTATAGCCAATCGTTACGATGCCATACTTGACGATGTGCGGAACAAGGTGTACACACGCGACATCTTCCGCCGCGACTAAACCACTACTCAATTGCTGCCTAAACGTGTTCTTTTTAGCACCTGTTTGTTTCAAAAAGCCTTAATTGTTGTTCTGTTTGTCGGATTGCATACAAATATTCAAACAAATATTTGCAGTGAAAGAGTAAAGCCCCTACTTTTGCACACATCAGTTGAGAATAAACAACAAACATTAACAACCAGAACATCTTATGGTGGAATCACTCCTCCATGCGTTCTGTGTTGACTTAACAACTAAAAAAATAAAAGCAATGAAAA
The DNA here is from genome assembly GCA_900546605.1 of uncultured Prevotella sp. Lineage (GTDB taxonomy): Bacteria > Bacteroidota > Bacteroidia > Bacteroidales > Bacteroidaceae > Alloprevotella. The sequence continues at coordinate 714 of URDV01000303.1, read as the reverse complement.
AGTTATTTTTGACACTCGCAGTTGCTGCAGCTTCACTTACTGCAAGCGCACAGGCATATGTTGGTGGTGAAGTAGGTTTTTGGCGTAATTCAAACGACAACCACACCAGTTTCACCCTTCACCCCGAAATAGGTTATCAACTCTCACCCAAATGGGATTTAGGTTTAGGCTTTGGTTACTCACATGACTACTTAAAGGGATACAAAGTAAATGGTATACAAGTTGACCCATATGCTCGTTGGTCATATGCCAAGTTTGGTCCTGTAAGTCTTTTCCTTGAAATGGGCTTTGGTGTGAACACTTACAAAACCAAGTTCAGAGATGGTGATGCATCAGATGCTCAGGTAGGATGGCGTGTAGGTGTACAACCAGGTGTTAAGGTAGGTCTTTGCAAGAACATTGACTTCATTGCACATGTAGGTTTCTTGGGCTATCGCGAGTCTGACGACAATCGTTGCAGCTATGGTGAAGATGGTTTTGGCTTCAACCTTTCAGGCAACAACCTCAACTTTGGTTTGGTCTATAATTTCTAATTTTTCATATATTTTTTGTATGGAGGCGGAGTTACTTGCAGCAAGCAAGTAGCTCCGCTTTTGCTACATAATAGTTTTGAGTTCTATGGTTATAGGGTTAGTATAGAGTATTATTGCCGCTAAAGTTACCCGTTGGCGGAATTTCAGGTTAACGGGTTAACAAGTTGACAGGTTAACAAGT
>URDV01000302.1 GCA_900546605.1 uncultured Prevotella sp. | reverse complement strand
TGCTCTTCCGATCTGCTAATGGCAAACTCACCTTAGGTGAAAATACCGCTGATCACGGAGGACTGAATATAGCTTACCAAGCCTTACAAAATGCAATGAAGGTTCATCCCCTCGGCCAAAAGGATGGTTTCACTCCCGAGCAACGATTTTTCTTGAGCTATGGCTTAATTTGGGCTAACAACACTCGCGAAGCTATGCTACGCCAATTAGTTAAAACGGATCCTCATGCTCCTGCACGTTGGCGTGTGAATGGTGCCTTACCACATATTGATGCATGGTACAAAGCATTCAACATTACATCTAAAGATCCGCTGTTCATACCCAAGAAGAACCGCGTTGATATATGGTAAAACCTATTAGCATTAAGTAGCTATTCTTTTTACATCGAAAGCACGTTATTGGGTACAAGTGTTTACTTCATTCTCAATCAGACGGATCGTTTAGTTCTTTCGAATAAAGTAAATGCCTAATCCCAGCAACGCGTTTTCGATGTAATAATAAAAATGAGTACCTACTTATTAAACATCTTAACTAATAATGAATTCATGACAAAAGAGAAGACAGAAGTTTCGCTACCAGAAAATGCCTTCCGACCATTGAAAGAAGGTGAGGAATATGAGCCATTAATGAAGGGTGATAAACAATACCGCGAGGTGACTCCTTGGTCACTTGTATGGGGATTACTCATGGCTGTTATCTTTTCAGCTGCAACAGCTTATTTAGGATTGAAGGTGGGACAAGTGTTTGAAGCTGCCATTCCAATCACTATCATTGCTGTAGGTGTGAGTGGTGCCACACATCGCAAAGACCCATTGGGCGAAAATGTAATCATACAGAGCATTGGTGCATGCTCGGGTATGATTGTTGCTGGTGCCATTTTTACACTACCAGCTCTTTACATATTGCAACACAAATACCCAGAGTTGACAGTTAACTTTCTACAAGTGTTTCTATCATCTGTATTAGGTGGTATTTTGGGTATTTTATTCTTGATACCATTCCGCAAATACTTTGTAAAGGATATGCATGGTAAGTACCCATTCCCAGAAGCCACAGCTTCAACACAAGTTCTTATTTCGGGTGAACGTAGTGGTTCACAAGCCAAACCTTTGTTGGTAGCAGGACTTGTAGGTGGTTTATTCGATTTTGCTGTAGCAGCCTTTGGCGCATGGAACGAGAATTTTACTTCTCGTTGTTGCGAAATAGGTAGCAACATTGCAGACAAAGCCAAACTCGTTTTTAGCATTAACACAAGTGCAGCACTACTGGGCATGGGTTACATAGTAGGACTTAAGTATGCAGCTATCATCTGTTTTGGTTCAATTGCCGTATGGTGGGTGATCGTGCCTGGCATTGCGCTTGTTTTTCCTGATATGAACGTAGCCGATGGCATAACTGCCGCTAATGCATCGCCTGAACAAATATTTAGTTATGCAAAAAGCATTGGCATTGGTGGCATTGCCATGGCTGGCATTATTGGCGTTATTAAAAGTTGGGGGGTTATCAAAAGTGCATTTGTCTTAGTAGGACAAATTTTCAAAAAGGGTAATACCGACGAAGAAACGGAACGCACGCAGCGTGATATTTCAATGAAAATCATAGCAATAGGCTCTTTACTAACCATTATCATTACTGTCCTATTCTTTTATTTCGACGTAATGGGAGGCAACTTACTGTTTACCATCGTTGGTATTTTAATTGTTGCCATAATTGCATTTTTGTTTACTACAGTGGCTGCTAATGCCATAGCTATTGTAGGGTCTAACCCCGTAAGTGGTATGACGCTCATGACACTTATTCTGTCATCTATTATCATGGTGTTAGTAGGATTGAAGGGTACTGGTGGTATGGTAGCTGCCCTTATTATGGGAGGCGTAGTATGTACTGCACTTTCATCAGCTGGAGCTTTTATTACCGACCTAAAAATCGGCTATTGGCTCGGTGCTACGCCTAAGAAGCAAGAAACATTTAAATTCTTGGGTATTCTTGTTTCTGCTGCCACTGTTGGTGGAGTTATCATGATACTTAACAAAGCTTATGGCTTTACTCCTGATAATGCCGATGTTATGGCTGCACCGCAAGCACGTGCTATGGCTGCTGTAATTGAACCTTTGATGAGCGGGCAAGGTGCTCCATGGTTACTCTACGGCATTGGCGCTATTATTTCAATTGTTTTGACGCTTTGCGGTGTGTCGGCTTTAGCTTTTGCTTTAGGTATGTTTATTCCCTTGCAATTGAACCTTCCTCTCATTGTAGGTGGCTTAGTAAATTGGTATGTCAACTCACGTTCAACTGACGTTGCACTTAACCAACGCCGCAATGAAAAAGGAACGCTCTTAGCCTCAGGCTTTATTGCAGGTGGTGCGCTCATGGGCGTAATAAGTGCTGGTATGCAATTTGGTGGCCTTAATTTTGCTAATGCAGCTTATCTTGATGCTCCCATTTCACAAATTGTATCACTTATTGCTTACATTGCCTTGATTTTGTATTTAACTAAGGCATCAATGAAAGCTTAACCACACTTAAGCT
>URDV01000301.1 GCA_900546605.1 uncultured Prevotella sp. | reverse complement strand
TGTCATTCTGGCTTTAACATAATAAGTGGTGTAAAGCATACTTACTTGTTAACCTATCAACTTGTTAACCCGTTAACCTGAAATTCCGCCAACGGGTAAGGATAGGTTCATTATGTGCCTAACCAATTCCCCCTCCTCGAGCGGGCGAGGAGGGGGAATAAATGTCATAAATGTAAATACGTAACGAGGCTTACTTTACCAAATTTTGGAAGTTGGCATCGTTGAACAATGCTACGAATTCAAGATCCTTAGCGGCACGTTGCTTCAAGTTGCTATCCTTAGCAAAGGCTTCCTTCAAGTTAACCACAACGCTGGCATCTTGATTGGTGCGAGCTGCCACAATGGCCTTTAAATAGCTGGTGTAAGCATCGGGGTGAGCAATAGCACTCAAGGTGCTTGAAGCACTGGCATAATCTTTATTCATAATTTGTGCCAACGCAGCAGAGTTTGTTTTCGTACCCTTCAAGCACTCAGCAGCCTTAGCATAATTGCCCACTGCCACTTGCAAATTGCCCAACACCTCTTGATAGTTTTCTGAGGCCGTAGCCTTTATCAAGTAGTCGTTAGCCTCTTTAGTTTTACCTTCAGCCAAAGCCAACAAAGCTTCATTGGCATTCACCTCAGCCGCATTGGCATTTTTAGCAGCAGCTTGTGACAAATAGTTCTTAGCTGTAGTTAAGTCGCCTTGCTGATAAGCCAAAGTGGCTAAGTTGTTATAGGCACGATAGTCATCGGCATACTGCTTGGTTGTAGTAGTGTAAATGTCCTTTTGCTCTGCAACATTCTCGGTCAGCGTAGCAGCATAGAGCAGTTCTTCAACTGACAACTTGCTTGCATCGGCCTTGTACTGTTCTTGAATTTCATCGTCGCTACGACCAATCAAGTTGTAATGAATGGTAAGACGCGCACGACGCAGTTCGGGCAAAATTTCATCAGCTAACTCTTTAAAACCAGCTGAAAGGTTGCGAATTTGCTGCTCACGTTCTTCAGGGTCTTGATACATTGAGAGTACGCGCAAAATCACATCCTTATCTTGAATGTTTGATTGACCCACGAGTTCTTTGAATCCTTCCCAGTCTTCAGCTGTGTATTTTGAATCAACGTCGGCATCTAATTTAGCAGCCTTGAGTTGCTTACCTACATATCCCTTTGAGGTCTTTTCGCGATTTTGAGCCAAAGCCGTATTCAACTTCATGCCACCATCGGGTGATGCATAAGCTGATACCTCAATGTTGTCAAGCATATAGCCCTTTTGGTCGGCTTTGATTTCTTTCAAAGTTTTGATAAAATCTTTTACCGAGGTGCTTTTGAGTTCGCTGTTGCGAATGTTAGCTTGATTGATAAGATACTTAATTTGTGCCTGCTTTGTTTGCTTAATGGCATACTGATATGTATCGGCAGCCACCTGCGAATTAGCCGACTTCACCGTGCTTTGCAACAATTGTGAAGTAGCCAACACACCATCAGCTATTTTCACGTCAGGCACATGTGACTTCTTTTTACCTACCTGGCCATCGAATACCAACCAAAGTTCGCTTTTTTCCATGCCAGGTTCAAAGTCGAAGTCATAACGACCTTGGAAGTTGCCGCCCAACTTGTAAGAAACTTCTGGGTAGTTGCCTTGCACCTTTTCGCCTTGATAACCTGCATAGCCGACTTGGTCTGATGTTTTGCCAGCATAGCGAATAACGGGTTTCAAGCGGAGCACGGCCTTCTTCTTCATATATTTTTCGGGGAAACGTCCGTTCACAACAAAGGGTACTTTACCACCTACAGCCTCGAGTGGTGAGGGTGTTACAGTAAAGTTGTCGGCCGAGAGTTCGCCCAATTTATTGTTACATGAGGTCAGCGCTAAAGAAGTAGCTAGCGCCATAAGTAAAAATTTGCCTTGCATTATTATAATGTTTCTTGTTTCTTTTTCAAAGTTGTCCTTACACTTATGCTGTCTGCTTCACCCCACTCCATTTGGAATGTTGTTTACAGTTTACCTAACAGAGGACTCATCATACAAAATGCCAACGTTCATCCATTCATTAGCATTTGCCTAATATTTTCACCTGTTTGGCGCGAGATAGCTTAACCAAGAGCAGAGAAGCAAACTTGTTTGCAACTATACCAAGGTACAACCTATCTTGGGCAAAGATACGCATTAATTATCAATGTAAAGACGCATTATCAACTTTTTGTTCACAAAGTCTGTTAATAGTTTCGCTTTGTACACTATTGGGCATGCTTTTGTCAACTAACAGACGTATTTTTCATCTTACTAAACAAGGTGTTTGTTCTCAACTAAGGGGACGGACCTTATTTTTTCAGAAAAAATATTGCTTCTATATAACAAAGTTCAAATATCATCTTTGTTATATAGAAGCAATAAAAAAATACAAAAAGACATGCTCGTTTAATACCTTCTTAAATGTTCTCAAAAGAAAGCCCCTGATTGAGTAAAGACGACTTTCAGCCCTTGCTAAAACAGTACATCTACTTACTGCAATTGTACTCTAAGCACAATGCAGATACTTAACTTTGTCA
>URDV01000300.1 GCA_900546605.1 uncultured Prevotella sp. | reverse complement strand
CCGATCTCCAGAATAAAGATGAATTAGTTTAACAGCCCCCACCACGATGCACGCTACAAAGCCCAAGAAGAACATAACAGACCCCAAGAAGCCAAACACGTGCATGGGTTTTAAGCCAAAGCTATTCAAGAACCAAAGTGAAAGTAAATCAAGATACCCGTTCACGAAACGATTCAATCCGCCAAACTTTGTTTTTCCAAATTTACGTGCTTGATGGTGTACCACCTTCTCGCCTATTTTGTCAAAACCTGCATTCTTGGCCAAGTAAGGTATATATCGGTGCATTTCGCCATACACTTCAATATTCTTTACCACCTCATTACGATAAGCCTTAAGTCCGCAATTAAAGTCATGCAGATTGTGTATACCGCTCACTTTACGTGCTGTAGCATTGAACAGTTTAGTAGGGATTGTTTTTGACAATGGGTCGTATCGCTTTTGTTTATAACCCGACACAAGGTCAAAGCCGTCCTCTGTTATCATACGATACAATTCGGGTATTTCATCGGGCGAGTCTTGCAAGTCAGCATCCATTGTTATTACTACACGCCCCTTTGCAGCACGGAATCCACAATACAAGGCTGGGCTCTTGCCATAGTTACGACGAAACTTGATGCCATGCACATGCTGTGGATCTTCATTGGCAAACTGTTCAATTACTTCCCACGATTTATCCGTACTACCATCATTCACAAATATCACTTCAAACGTAAAGTTATTTGCCTCCATCACGCGCTTTATCCACGCATACAATTCGGGCAAACTCTCAGCCTCGTTGTATAAGGGAACAACTACTGATATATTGTATTTGTAATCCATTGTGCTTACCTGTTGTTTTTTCTACTTATTATGATTTGAAGAGGTTTACTTGCGGCGACATATTACACCAACAATTACCGATATTATAGGTCCGAAAAACATCGCACTATATAAAGGCATAGAAGCATAGGTCGCAGCCCCCATACTTTGTAATGCCGACACAAGTCCTTGAACACCATGAGCCCCCGACAATTCATACAATTGGGCATCAATCCCCGATTGCATCAAGTATTGATGAATTTCAGGAGTATCTATTGATTGACCATAGGCGGCAAATATTGTCCCATGATCAAAGTACTGCAAATACACAAACACTACCACAGCCACCCAAATTGACGCATAAAAGCCCATAAATAGAGTGTGTAAAAAACCTTTCATGAAGTCAAACTTTTCAGTTGATTCATTGCGATAGCGCATAGTAAGCAAAGCAGCCAACACTGGACTCGCCAATACCATCAACGTAAAAAGACTTGACAATAGTGGCAAGGTGAACGACCACTTAAACACTACAAGCGATGCTATGCCGAACAAGCCTAAGCAAGCACCTTTTTGCATTGCGCTTGTATTAATTGAGCCTATAGTTTCATTATTTTGCATTGTCTATTTATTTTTTACCATCTCACCCTGCCAAAAGGATTGTGGTGTTTATCTGGCTTTTAACTATCATTTTCGATGTGCAAATATACAAATTCTTAGCGGAATCACAACTTAGCCATACAAAATACATATGAAATACAACCTACAATGTTGAACTTTATGTAAACAAATCCATTCCCAAATTCATTCACGCAAGATATTTTATACTACAAACACGCCACTTCTCATAAACTTTTTATACATAATCAGCTCTTTAAATAAGCAATTAATTGTTCAAAATTGCTTATTTTCAATTGTTGGTTATTTTTATTAGTCCAATCTATCAAGCGCTTTTTCATTTTGGTAACAGCTTGCGCATATGACCCTAACAAGTTTGACATACAAGTACCTGTTAATGATAAAATTGAAAAATATATTAGCTGCACATAATCGAGTTTTAGAGATGGAAGCACTCATCTTTAATATGTAATTGTGGATAGACCACATCAACAGCTGCACGCAAAGATACCCAATCATCACGACTAATAGCCTGCTGTTGTAACGTAAGCATCCCATGCAGACCGTATTATATAAAACAAATAAGCCAAAATTCTATTTCTTGACGAAGCCACATCGTCACTCGATGCTAACAACGAGCGCAAAATTGTTGAGAACCTTTCGGCTTTCAGCCAAGGACGTACAGTTATCATTGTAGCACATCGGCTATCAACCATACAACATGCCCACCAAATAGCATTTTTTGAACGTGGCACGTTGAAAGAATTAGGAACTCACACAGAATTGATTGCCCGCAAAGGTTCCTATTACAAACTTGTTTGCAACCAAATGAACAATAAATAAGTAGTTGTTCAAATTTAGTCAATATGCTTTGGTGCATGCTTTTGCCCAAAGACATAGGTTTTTCATTGATCACGTAGCGCGCTATACTCCCTTTCAGAGCCTATGTTTCTAAAACCAATACAGCACCCATTCATGTCATCAACTAATTTTGAACACCGACTTATGGCATAGCGAGTAGGTCAAAACTTTTCTGACGTAGTGAAAAGTTTTGACCTATTCTTTACCCGTTGGCGGAATTTCAGGTTAACGGGTTAACAAGTTGACAGGTTAACAAGTAAGTATGCTTTAC
>URDV01000299.1 GCA_900546605.1 uncultured Prevotella sp. | reverse complement strand
GATAAAAGTTTAAATATAATCTTCGTCAGAAAAGTTGAGACAACTTCAATACTTGAGCAAGTATTGCTGCAATATTTCTCTTTTTATTTTACTGATGATTCAGCCCGTCCTTGCTAAATCCAAGACTTCAGTTAGTTTATATAATCATGTCCAGAATGAGTATCGATAAGCCTTGGCGCATTCTTTCGCCCATAGACATAGGTTCATCGGTCACGTAGCCCGCTACGCTCCGACCTAAGTTTCTGAACGAAATTCTGCACCAACTTCTACTTAGCAATCGCAATTTAAACGTCTACTGTCACTAACCTAATCATATCCACTCTTATTCCAAGTTCACGTTTAAAGAAAGGACAAGGCCACAAAGAGCAACTGCTTATCTGCTCTTTGTGACCTTTCAGCTTCTACCTTTAGGTAGAAATGTTTAACTCAATAAATGTTTTATTGCACCTTCCAACTTTGTGTGCCTTGCGCTGTTGTAATCTGCACAATACTTGTGCCTGCAGGCAGAACGTGTTGTGAAATGGTTGTTTGTCCATTGGCTGTACCACTTGTAATTATGCGACCTGCCACATCGTAAACGCGATAGCCAAACTTACCTGTTGCAGTGAGCTTTATGCCCTCTGTTGTACGTGTCATGTCACAATTAGCCATAGTTGTGGTTGCAGCAATGCCCGTTACAGAACCAGCACCCGTTGTAGCATCAACAAAGTCGCTATACTTAGTATTCTTCAAATCAACATACATAGGTTCTGAATTCCATGGATTTTCAGGGTCAGTAGACACATAGCGCCACCCCGTAAAGAGTACAGAATCGGGCATATCATAAACGTCGTTATAGCTAATGGTGTACTTTTCGCCATCAGACAATTCAGCAGGGTCACCATTTGCCACCTTTACATCAGAGTTTTGATAACGTTCATAAAGCACCATGTTGTGGTGACTATCATAGTTAACAATAGTGCTATCAAGATCCCATCCGCTACCTTGCCAGTCATTTTCGTAATAAGTAGTAAGGTTCTCCCAACGATAACTACCATTATCGTCAACCGTCCACACCTTAAATTCGTGTTTACCAGCCTGTGTATCAATTACATAACTATAGTCTTCAGGATTTTGCTCATCATATTTTGCAACAATACTACCTTTCTGCTCACCATTATTATATATATGAGCCGAGGCAAGACGTTGATCACCTTGCATGAATGAAGCATCGGTTGCCACATATTGGTTATCGGTAACAACCCACACAATGTCGCTATATGTTGAACTTTCCTTCAGCACGTAAGCATTCTTATCGTAGTCATAGTCTTGTTCCTCTATCTGAATGCTGGTGGCATTAGGCTGTCCTTCGGTATAGGTAGCAGTAAGACGCGACTGCAAGTCGGGCTCGCTATAATCTAAGCTCATATAATAGTTCGACACCGACAGCACACGCCCCTGAGCATCACGTTCTATGTCAACACGCTTAAAGCCTGCGCCATTAATGGTGTCAACATATTCCTTGCCATTCCACATTTGGCACTTCTCTTCAGTAACAAAGTTAGGCACTTGAGTGTCATAGGTGTAGGTGTAACGCCAGTTTGGGGTAAAGGTAACGCCATCGTCTGACACCTCGTCAGTTACTACTGAGCGACGACCTTGTGCATCATAAGTGGTCATTTGGCGATAATAAGGGTGTGCTTCAGTTTCATCAGTAGTCATACCTTTGAAACCATAGTTGCGCCCCGTTTCATCATAATAGTTGGTAATGTCTTCGCTTAAATACCAATCACCGCCTTTATAGCTACGTTCGTACACTACCTCATGGCGAGGTGTCCATATAGGACTTTGCGTAGCACTACTCAAAGCATGAGCTTTAATGCGTTGAGGGGCAAATGTTTCAAACACACTTTGTGCCTTTTGACCGAAGCGTGTTGCACGTTGTGCCACTTTTGTTATGGCACGCGATTGTAATGAACGAGCCTGTTTGGTAAAGGGAGCGGGGGCTGTCAACGGCCCATTTAAGGCTAATGGCTGTGCATAAGCAGACGATGCACTTAATGCTGCAACAATAATAGCAAATGTAAAGTTATTCATAAGCTTTTAGGTAAATATGTTAGTAATAGTATTATTTGCTTTTCAGTTTGCAAATATAAACGTTTATTATTTCACCACAAAGTTTTTTAGAAAATAAGATTATATTTTCGTTAAAAAGCGAAGCATTTAATTCCGCCAGCTGATTTAAAACAAGGTATATAACTAAAGTTCCCCACCCCGAAAAAGGGGGTGGGAAACTTTAGTAAAATATGTGGCGCTAAACAAAAAGAGAATCATTCCGAAGAACGACTCTCTTTACGTGGTGCCACCAGAAATCGAACCAGGGACACAAGGCCAAGAATTTTTAACGACCAGTCCTTTGCTCTACCAACTGAGCTATGGCACCATTAAACAAAAAAATCACTAAAAAAGCAAGTGGTGCCACCAGGAATCGAACTGGGGACACAAGGCCAAGAATTTTTAGCGACCAGTCCTTTGCTCTACCCATACACATAAAAGTTTTCATAACACAAAAAAGA
>URDV01000298.1 GCA_900546605.1 uncultured Prevotella sp. | reverse complement strand
ATTGTGTTAATTTTATGAGAACAGAAACGAAAAGTTCTTTTAAATTTCAGATGAGTAAAACTAAACTCACTATCTTTGCGACATGAAGAAATCAACGATATGGATTATAGCCATTGTAATGGGTGTATTGTTTCTTGCGTTGCTTTTCTTGCAAGCAAAATACTTTGAGGAGGTTATCAAAATGCGCAAGGAGCAGTTTGATGAATCCGTAACACGAAGTTTGTATCAAACAGCTCGTAATTTGGAACTGAATGAAACGAAACGCGGGCTTGAAGCGCAATTCAGTAAACAAGCACTTAAAACATATGGAAGCGACACAACAGATGTGGGTACAGCGTCAAGGACTTTTGATAATCGCCTACATGCAAACATTCCAGCCAATGTCTCCAAAGGCTTGTTCTTGGATAATTTGAACGCAAATTCTGTAGATGAATCTTTGCGAGACTCTGTGCGGCAGCGTTATATTTATCAACGCGCTTTGCTGAATGAAGTGGTTTACTCCATTTTGTATAAAGCAAGTGATATACCCTTGTCAGAGCGTATTGACTTTCGCAGTCTTGATAGTGATTTACGTGCAGAGTTACGCAGTAATGGTATCAACATAAATTATCACTTTTACGTGACAACAACTGATGGTCGATTGGTGTTCCGTTGTTCAGACTTTTCAACTGAAGGCGATAGATACACTTATCGTCAAGTTCTTTATCCTAATGACCCAACACCTCAGAAGGGCATACTCTACATCTATTTTCCTGACATGCAGAGTTTCCTCTTCTCAAGTGTGAAGTTTATGATACCCGCTATCATCTTCACTTTGCTTTTGCTCATAGTCTTCATATTTACCATATGGTCAATATTTAGGCAAAAGCGTTTGTCAGAAATAAAGAATGACTTTATCAATAACATGACGCATGAGTTTAAAACACCCATATCATCTATTTCGTTAGCAGCTCAAATGCTACGCGACCCATCAGTGGCAAAGAGCGATGCCATGTTCAAGCACATATCGGGTGTAATTGTTGATGAAACTAAGCGTTTGCGCTTTCAAGTTGAAAAAGTGTTGCAAATGTCAATGTTCGATCGCAAGGCTGCCACTTTTAAGTGCAAAGAACTGGATGCTAATTTATTGATACATGACACGGTAAATACTTTTAGGCTGAAGGTGGAAGCTACGGGTGGTCAAATAGAGGCACACTTAGACGCTGAAGATGCAATCGTTTTTGTTGACGAAATGCATTTTACTAATGTTATTTTCAATTTATTAGACAACGCTGTAAAGTACAAAGCCGAGAATCGTGAATTGCATTTGATTGTAAGCACACGTAATATATCTGATGACAAGTTGCAGATTGTTATTCAAGACAATGGCATTGGAATTAGACGTGAGGATTTGAAAAAGATTTTTGAAAAGTTCTATCGTGTGCATACTGGCAACCGACATGACGTAAAGGGGTTTGGCTTAGGACTTGCATATGTTCATAGTGTAGTAAAAGCACTTGATGGTTCAATTCATGCCGATAGTGAATTTGGTAAGGGAACTAAATTTGTTATAACCCTTCCGCTTATGGGGTAGCAAATGCTATTAGAACTCTTGCTTTAGAAAGTAAAACAAAAACAAAAAAAGATACGATTATGATTAATGGTGAAGAAAAAATGAGAATCCTACTTTGTGAGGATGACGAGAATTTGGGTATGTTGCTTCGTGAGTATTTACAAGCAAAAGGTTATGACACTGAGCTCTTTGCTGATGGCGAGTTAGGTTATAAAGCATTTACGCAAAGCAAGTATGACCTGTGTGTGCTCGATGTAATGATGCCTAAGAAGGATGGTTTCAGCCTTGCACGCGACATTCGTCAGCTTAACGAGGACATTCCTATCATATTCCTTACAGCCAAAACGTTAAAGGAGGACATTCTTGAAGGCTTCCGTATAGGTGCTGATGACTATTTAACCAAACCATTTTCAATGGAGGAGTTAACGTTCCGTATTGAGGCCATTTTGCGTAGAGTTCGTGGTAAGAAGAGCCGTAACCGTTCACATTACCAAATAGGTTCTTTCTCGTTCGATACACAGAAGCAGATTCTTTCGCGTGGCGATCAGCAAACAAAGCTCACCACAAAGGAGAGCGAACTGCTCAGTTTGTTATGTGCACACGCTAATGAAATTCTACAGCGTGATTATGCATTGAAAACTATATGGATAGATGATAACTATTTCAATGCCCGCTCAATGGATGTGTATATAACCAAGTTGCGTAAGCACCTGCGTGCTGATGATTCGGTTGAGATTATCAACATACATGGTAAAGGCTATAAACTGATAACTCCAGAGTCAGCTGAAGAACAACAATAAAGTAGTTGCTAAGGAGAATACGTTAGATTAAATATTTTGTACAAAGGGGTATGTTGCTAACAAAAGGGTAGCATACCTTCTTTTTTTATTGATAATTGAGAACATATATCGTTTATGTACTATTGGTGTCCGATAAATAAAAGTACATACAAACATTGTAACCATCCGAACTAAGCCGACTTTATTCCCCCTCCAATAATCCATATCTTTGT
>URDV01000297.1 GCA_900546605.1 uncultured Prevotella sp. | reverse complement strand
ACATAATAAGTGGTGTAAAGCATACTTACTTGTTAACCTGTCAACTTGTTAACCCGTTAACCAGAAATTCCGCCAACGGGTTAGTTTTCCCAAAAATCATATAAAAAATGCCCCACCTTAAAACTTTAGCATGATATATAGTTTTAAGCATTGATATTCAAGTTGTTAAAGAAACTATACATTTTCATTTAAAATAAAAACAAAAAAAATTAGATGCAAAGTGGGGAAAAGTGGGGGAAAATACGTACTTTTGGAAATTCTTAGAACGACACATGAGATTCGTAGGCACAACTGACGCAAAACTCGATGCCAAAGGGCGCGTATTCTTACCGTCCGACTTCCGCAAACAACTTGCTGGGTCGGACCAACAACTTGTGCTGAAACGCGATGTTTATCAGCCCTGCTTAGTGCTTTACCCCTATAGCGTGTGGAACGCTGAGGTGGACATGCTACGTGCCAAGCTCAATAGGTGGGACCCACGTCAAGCTATGCTCTTTCGTCAGTTCTTATCTGACATTGAATGCTTTACGCTCGACGCCAACGGCCGTTTTATTGTGCCACGCCGTTTCATTGAGGTTTGTGGCATAACTGATCGGTGCATAAGGTTCATTGGGGTGGACGACCGCATTGAATTGTGGAGTGTCCCAAAGGCTGAAGCGTGCTTCATGACTGATGACGATTATGCACAAACATTAGCTACATTCATGGCTGGCGACGCCCCACAAAACTGATGAACAAGGAATGTGCCACAGATTAACTGCGAGACGACCATGCATGACGTTCACAACTTAACACATAATCCTTAACCACTGACTCTTACACACATGGTGTACCACATACCCGTTCTGCTAAACGAAACCGTTGATGGACTAAACATTCAGCCAGGTGGCATTTACGTTGACGTCACCTTTGGTGGCGGTGGGCATAGCCGCGAAATATTGCGACGCCTTGATTCCACTGCCCACCTCTACAGCTTTGACCAAGACGCTGATGCTGAGCAAAATATTCCCGAGGGCGACAGCCGCTTTACCTTTGTGCGTAGCAACTTTAGATATTTAAAAAACTGGATGCGCTATTATGGCGTAGAACAGGTGGATGGCATATTGGCTGACTTAGGGGTTTCGAGCCACCACTTCGATGCTGAAGAGCGCGGTTTTTCTTTCCGATTTGACGCCCCCCTTGACATGCGCATGAACGAGCGTGCTGGCACTACAGCGGCCGACATTGTTAACTCTTACGACGAGGAGCGATTGGCCAATGTATTTTACCTTTTTGGCGAAATGAAAAATAGCCGACGCATTGCTTCGGCCATAGTCAAAGCACGTGCACAAAGCAGCATTAACTCCATTGACGACTTGCTCAAAGTGGTTAAACCGCTCATGCCGCGTGAACGTGAAAAAAAGGACTTGGCACGTGTGTTCCAAGCCTTGCGCATTGAGGTGAACCACGAAATGGACGCGCTACACGAAATGCTCGAAGCTGCGCTGCAAGTGTTACGTCCTGGGGGACGACTGAGTGTTCTCACTTATCACTCGCTTGAAGACCGCATGGTGAAAAACTTTATCAAAGCGGGACGCATTGATGGCAAGGTGAAACAAGACTTTTACGGACGACGACTGACGCCCTGGCGAGCTATTAATAACAAGGTGATTCTGCCCTCAGCACAAGAGCAAGAGGAAAATCCACGTAGCCGATCGGCTAAATTGCGCATTGCTGAAAAATTGTAGAACTGCCTCTATCACTTTTCCTTGGGTAAGAGGCGCGGTAACTTGATGCACTACAAAAAAAGCGAGTCAAAAAAAGAATACAACCCTAAAACGATTCAACGCTGTATGAGCAGTAGTAACGATATTGACAATGAAGCTTTGCACACCGACACTGTGCAAAATGACGACACACAGCCCGCTACCGAAAGCAATGAGCAAGACGAATTTGAACACGACACGCAACGTGCGCTCAAAGCTTTACGAGAACTTACTGCCGACGAAGATAACCCCGTGAGCGACGATGGACAACACTCCAAGCTCACACTTTCGTCCATTTTGGGTGGTGACATGTTGGGGGGCCGATGGTTTCGCAAGCAATTTTGGTTCATTATCATGGTGGTGGCTATGATTATTGTGTATGTGAGCAATCGATACTCTTGCCAACAAGAGATGATTCAAACCAAACTGCTAACCGACACACTACTCGACCGACGCTATAAAGCACTTACTCGCTCCAGTCAGTTGAAAGAGAAAACGCGACGTAGCTACATTGAGGATGCGTTGGTTGACACTACACTACAAACATCGAACACACCTTCATTTAACTTGAAGGTGGACGAGTGAATGAGGCTTTTAAGTGGGCATGGTGGTAAGTAGGTATTCAAAATTAGTTGATATGAATGGGGGCAGTATTCCGTTCAGAAACATAGGTTAAAGAGGGAGCGTAGCGGGCTACGTGACCGATGGAGCCTATGTTTATGGGCGAAAGAATGCGCCAAAGAATGCGGTAAAGCATATCGACTAAATCTGAACACGATTATATCAACTACGCGTTGGCGGTATTAGTAAACAAGTTGACAAGTTAACGAGTTAACAGGTAAGTTTGCCAAGCTTTTTAAGTTT
>URDV01000296.1 GCA_900546605.1 uncultured Prevotella sp. | reverse complement strand
AGTTGAGATAATAACAAAGATGATATTTGAACTTTGTTATATAGAAGCAATAACTGTCTATTGAATAGAAATAACTGGTATGGTTAAAAAGCTGCCGAGTTTAGAATCAATAGCCGTACAAACACAGTTGGTTGCATAAAGTCTGTGATAAAACAATGATTGCTGTCTGGTCAAAAATTTTTACCAAACAGCAATCATTTAATTACTATATATATACTTACTTGTCAAGCTGAGTGTATTTACTATGCTGACTCTTATACTCGGGTACAATCTCCTTCATTTTACGTACAATGTTCATATCATCATAATGAAGTGATATGTTGTAAAGATCAATTTCGTTTTTCAAAGCCAAGTCATAAGGATACTCACGCACCGTAGCGACCTTTATTTTAGGATGTACCGTAGGCTGTGTTTGCTCTGCATCATTCAGCACCTCCTCGTACAGTTTTTCGCCATCGCGCAAACCTGTGTATTTTATTTTCACATTAGTTGCACCTGAAAGGTTTATCATGCGCTGAGCAAGGTCGGCAATGCGAACAGGTTCACCCATGTCAAACACAAATATTTCACCACCATGCCCCATGGTACCCGCTTCGAGTACAAGGCGACAAGCTTCGGAAATAAGCATAAAGAAGCGTATAATATCCTTATGTGTAACCGTTATAGGTCCTCCTTTACGAATCTGCTCCTTAAATAAAGGTATAACGCTACCATTCGAACCTAACACGTTACCAAAACGTGTGGTAACAAATTGTGTTTGCCCCTTAATGGTGCCATCGGAAATGGCTTTGTTAAGCGACTGGCAATAAATTTCGCAAATGCGCTTGCTACAACCCATCACGTTAGTAGGATTAACAGCCTTATCGGTTGAAATCATAACAAACTTGCGTGTGCCATACTTCACAGCCAAGTCAGCAATAACACGTGTACCATACACATTGTTCTGTACGGCCATTGCAGGGTTATCCTCCATCATAGGCACATGCTTGTAAGCTGCTGCATGGAACACATATTCAGGACAATGGGCTGCAAATATATCCTCCATTTGTGTGGGGTTGGTTATAGAACCCACTATTGTCCACACTTTAAGGTTGGCATGATTGCGTTTCATGTAAAGGCGCACATCGTGCATAGGTGTTTCAGCTTGGTCTACCAGTATGAGTTCTGAAGGGCTGAAGGTAGCCACCTGACGTGCTATTTCTGAACCAATGCTACCTGCTGCACCTGTAATTAATATGCGATGACCAGTAAGCATTTGCTTAATAGCTTCCATGTCAACTTCAATTTTTTCGCGTGGCAAAAGGTCCTCAATATCAACCTCATGCAATTGCTTATGTGACAAGGGCGACTTACCATCCCATTCTTCAGAGGGACGCATCATCATTATTTTTATCTTGGCAGCAATAAGTTCATTAATTAATGAGGCACGATGTGTAAAACGCTCACTCTGTAGTGGCGAGATGAGTAAGACCTCCACACCTAATTGCTTCATTAATGGCACCAAATTTTCATCGTCAGCGTAGACTTTTTCGCCCATCAAACGTGTCGATGTCATTTTGTTGTCTGAACTTACGAAGCCCAATACCTTGTAGCGTGCAGGCGCCTCGGTATTAATGTTTTTTGCTAATGCTACTCCACCTTGCATACTACCATAAATAAAGGTTTTCTTCGCATTGTCCTCAATACGATAGCAATCATGCAGGGCTTTGGCCGCAATACGAGCAATCCACATAAGCATGGTAGCTGTGATGAACACCTGCAGGCCGCTGAAGAAACGTGGCACCAACAAGGTAGATGAAAGCCCTAAGTGTATTTGCACTTGATGAGCTAAACAAATAACAATGCTTGCTGTAAATGTAGAATAGGCTACGCGCCTTAAGTCAACAAACGATGAGTAGCGCAACACACCATTAAATGTGTGAAACGCAATAAAAGCAATCATATAGATTACTAAGCATACAATCATCCCTATGGTAACTTGGCTGATGCGTTGCACCAAGTTGAGGTATCCGTGCTGTAAGTAAAATACAAAAAAGCCCGACACCAATACAGCAGCACTATCGTAAGCTAATATAGCCCAATAGGGTAATGTGCCGCGTGAAAAGCACCATCTACTAAAATTCTGTAACAATTTCATTATAAAACTATCTCTATTATTATGGGGCATAAAAGTTTTTTTTAATTGATAAACAAGCTGAATACTTTTTATATTACAAACAGCATACAGCTATGTTATATAAGCATTGCGTTACATTTTTTCTATAAATTAACTACTAATGTCTCTACTATGTTTATTCAGCAGATGTCACATACTAATTAACACATGTACGACAATGAATGATTTATAGTACCAAAATTAAGCTACAAGAAGATAATAAAAAACGTTCGTTTTCTATAATGAAAACTTTATATTGTCCTCTCTCACTAATTTAAGGTTGCTTATGTAAACAGACCTTAGGCTAAAGCAAATGCTATGCCTACCAGCATCTTGAAATAGTGAAAGGCATATGCAATAAGTTAAGTATACTTGAACTTAGGGCTATACCCAATGTCTATCTTTTGCAAAGATAGGCATTTTTAGGCACAGTTGCATAAGTCCGTGGCAATATAATCATGTTATCCAAAGATCATAGAC
>URDV01000295.1 GCA_900546605.1 uncultured Prevotella sp. | reverse complement strand
TAGCACGAAGAAATTGGCCAAAAGTAGGAAAAGGTACTTCACGCTTCACATTATGCCAATCGCGTTTGAAAACCATTATTTTAGAGGACGTGTTTATGGCCGTCACCGAATGGATGCAAACAATTAAAGTATCATGTCCTTGTGGCAACACCTTCATTTGCCAATTACTCGACTCAGTACACTTTATGCTAATAAAGTCATCTGTTTTACGTAACATTTCAGCTTGTCCGCCATATATATTCTCTGCCTTCGCTGTTAAATTATTATTATATAAATCAATCATATCCAGCCGAGCAGTTTTATCAAGTATAGGCAACACCCTTTGTGGCATTATCGAAAAGTACTTTTCAGCTTGTTGTGCATAGCCATAAATAATAAAAGTCGGTAGGAGCAATCCCAATAGCATAATTCGTTTCATGTGGACAAAGATAGTGCAAGGCGAGCGCAATGCAAAATGAAAGTTCAAAAAACTTTCATTTTACATAGCCGAGCCGCAGCCTAGTAGTGCAAGGCGAGCGTTATACTCTTTACCTTGCAACAAAGAAAAATAGCCTTCTCTATGTCTTATCATCGCCTACACAACTAACTTTTTACATCCAACCTAAAACTATTTCACTACTACAACGTACAAAAACACACATTGAACTTTGTACATTTCACAAAAAGTGGTAACTTTGCAGCCGATTATCAGACCATTACACAAAGTTGTTACCAAAACAATTTGATAAACCATAAAAGCTATAGCACAATGAAACAAGGTATTCACCCTGAGAATTATCGTCCCGTTGTATTTAAGGATATGAGTAACGGTGACATGTTCCTTTCACGTTCAACTTGCAAAACAACTGATACAGTTGAATTTGAAGGCGAAACTTATCCCGTAGTAAAGCTTGAAATTTCAAGCACTTCTCACCCCTTCTACACTGGTAAGTCTAAACTTGTTGACACCGCTGGTCGCGTTGACAAGTTCATGAGCCGTTACGGTAAGAGCCGTAAGTAATTCTCCTTACTCTCAGCTCTTTTAAATAGATAGTTCTTATCAAAGGGCAAGGTAACACCCAAGTGGTAAAGTGGATGTGTCTGAAAAGGCGCGTCCACTTTTTTCTATTCATTACCATCCAATTATCATGCCAAATGCCATGCATCTCATATGTCCACCTATTTCAACAGTACGCATAGCCCTTATAGGGTTAGGCGGAAGAGGCATGAAAACACTCGAAAGATATGCTTTTATTAAAGGTGCACAGATACGCTACATTGTTGATATAGATGAGCAACGACTTGACAAAGCCAACCATCAACTTCTATTAAGCGGACGACCTCAAGCACAAAAGTTAATAGGTGAAAATGCTTGGGCTGAAGTATGTGACAAAAAGGATGTTGATGTAGTCTATATTTGTACGGAATGGAAATCTCACACTCCCATAGCTATTGAAGCTATGCAACGTGGCAAACACGTGGTTGTGGAAGTTCCTGCAGCAACGACTATAAAAGAATGTTGGCAATTAGTACATACAGCCGAACAAACACATCGTCACCTTTTCATGGCTGAAAATTGTTGTTATGATTTCTTTGCACTTCAATCGCTTGAAATGAAACGATTGGGGGTGTTTGGTCAAATTACACATTGCGAAGGGGCCTACATTCACAACTTAAACGACTACGAATTTGCCCCGCAACATGGAGACACACGACACAATTGGATGATACACTCGTGTGCCCAACACGGAGGTAACCCCTACCCTACACATGCTATTGGCCCCATTGCACAACTATTAGACTTTCATAACACCGACCGCATGCTACGTCTTACCTCTCTTACATCATCCATACATACTAACACAGAGGGTTGCAATAATGACGAGATGGGACATATTAACAACACCCTTATACAAACACAACACGGTGTTAGCATATTGCTGCAATTAGATGTTAGCACAGCACGCCCGTATAATCGACTACAAACTGTTTGTGGTACAAAAGCTTATGTGCAAAAATACCCACTACCTACGCTACAGATTAAAGGCAATACACCACTAATAGGCAACGAAGCACTACAAGCTATGCAAAAATATGCCACATCGCCTGCCTCTAAACTATGGCAAGAAGGACATGACATAGGAGTGCCCAATGAAATGAACTATGCCATGGACATGCGTCTTATTAATTGTTTACGTCAAGGACTTCCACTTGACATTGATGTATACGATGCTGCCGAATGGTCATGTTTAGCAGAGCTCACTCAACGCTCGGCCCAGAACGGTGGCATACCTATTGAGATACCTCAGTTCAGAGAATAAAATGTTTTCTTAAGTAAGTAATGGTAAAAAATTAATTTGACCAATTTTTAAAGTTAGTAATGATATAAATTGAGCATGTATTTTTAGCCGCTTTTGAAACCTAAGCGAAGGAGCATAGCGGGCTATATGACTGAATGAAGGTTTCAAAAAAGACAAAAAGACATGCTCGTTTAATACCTACTTAAATTTTCTCTAAAGAAAGCCCCTGATTGAGTAAAGACGGTCTTCAGCCCTTGCTAAATCAGTACATCTACTTACTGCAATTGTACTCTAAGCACAATGCAGATACTTAACTTTGTCATTAATGTGATGCTAAAGAACGAAGTATATTAGTACTCTC
>URDV01000294.1 GCA_900546605.1 uncultured Prevotella sp. | reverse complement strand
TTACAGGGCAATGCGAAGGCCTATCGATCGTGGAACGAGTGACAGAATGGCTCTACGCTTTTTTTCTTATGTATCAGCTGCAACGATAATCCATAAGCCGTAGTAGCCAGCTTTAAATGTTGTTAAAGATGGTACTGTCACCTCATTCACATTGTAACATAGGACATTCAGAAAGGACCCAATCTGAAGATTCTTTAACCGATGAAAAAAGAAGTTTGGCTTTATTTGTCAGACAAGTGATGAGTGCGTGTTTAAAAGGCTATGAGTATAAGGTTAGAGTGATTTCTGCTGATGAGCAAGAAGCTATAGAGTTGAACGAAAGTATTAATGCTTTAAAACCATACCAACTATATGCGCTGATAGAAGCAAAAAATGTGCTCGAACAGGTTGCAAAAGTCGAGAAATTCACAAACAAGAGAGTTTTCGTAGTCAATCAAAATTTGATTTGCTTAGCTGAAGGAGAAAACATTGGTGCAGTAAATTCCGAAGGAACAAGCAACCAAATATCCAAGCATTTAGATATTGACGAATCCAATAAAAGAGTTGCTTTCCGTAAGTCGAAAACAGTATTGCCATTATGGTTGGATAAATACTTGTTTGAAGAACTGGGCGCCCAATATGCTCCTGAGCATACAAGATATGAATATAATCTTGACTTGAACGAAAATGAGTTAAAGGTTTACTTGGGTACATATTTTCCACGCAGCTATGCAGAGATTTTCTGCATCTTTGACAATATATTTCAAAACAAATATATTTATCAAGCCTACAAAAACAAGAAAGATATTAATATTTTTGATTTTTGTTGTGGAACAGGCGGGGAACTCATAGGATTGCTGTCTGCTCTTGATAAATATTTCCATGATGGGAAAAATATAAACGTTATTGTTTGTGATGGAAATGAAAAGGCATTGGACTATCTACATAAAATAATAGATAAAGCAGCCAGTCTATCCAGACATAAATACAGATTCGTAAAAACGTTGTACTAATTAAATAATTGTGTTACCTTGCACATAATGAACTTATACCCTATTATTTGATATGAAACTATTTCGCTACAACATCGTACTTATAGAGCAACTCCTATTATTTATAGGCTTTTTGTTCGGCTCAAGTAGTATGCTTGCGCAAACTTCATCTATTAATTATTTTGAAGCAGTCAGCCAATTAAATCTGCCCGTTATTAACATTAACACCATTGATAGCCTTTTGCCCACAACCGATTATATAATAGCCCCTGAGGGTTACAATGGCATAGGCATGGTGAATCGCACCAAAGTATATGGCCGCATGGTGATGACTTTAGGCAAGGATGTGCTATATGATAGCGGTGAATATGTGTCTGACAAAGATGGCATAATGCTGCGCTTACGTGGCAACTGCAGTGGAGTCCATAGTGCTGGATATCCATCGTATAAAATAAAATTGCAAAAGAAAGCCGATTTATTATGTCGCAACAATAAAATGTATAAAGACAAAGAGTGGGCTTTGCTTAATTGGTTCTCGTCTACTGATCTTAAACTTACCATGGGCCAACAAGTTGCTTTGCTATGCGGCATTGATTGGGAGCCCGCCAATCATTTAGTCAACTTATTCATCAATGGTGATTACCGAGGTTTGTATGTACTCACCGAAACAGTAAAGAAATCAGTGGCACGGTGCAATGTTTCAGACACAGGCTTTATTACCGAGTGCGATGCATACTGTTGGAACACCACCGACAGTGTGGTTCACACCCAACATTTACCCCATGCCATGGGCTATACATTTAAATATCCTGATGGCAACGACCTTCCCAG
Organism: uncultured Prevotella sp.; assembly: GCA_900546605.1. Lineage (GTDB taxonomy): Bacteria > Bacteroidota > Bacteroidia > Bacteroidales > Bacteroidaceae > Alloprevotella. Next base: position 847 of record URDV01000294.1, on the reverse strand, counting down.
TACTGATTATGACTACATAAAAAATCGTTTAAACACCTTTGAACAAGCGCTTTATGCTCAGCAAAGCATTGATAATTTGTTCGACGTTTCATCACTGGCGGCATGGTTTTTAGCTCACGACATTCTCGGTACGAAAGATGGCTCAGGAGCCAACATTTTTGTAACCTTGCATAATCGCGACAATGGTACAAAATTGCGTATGGGACCTTTGTGGGACTTCGACTCCGACAATAAAACTCCCTCTGATTGGGCTGACGAACACAATACTCCTGTATTTTATGGTCAGCAACTATTTAATAACCCCACCTTTGTGCATGCTTATGTCAGTTGTTGGGAGCAGGTACGCCCTTTACTTTATAATCGTGTAGTTCAAGTAACGGACTCTATGATGCAAAACTATGCAGCAGCTTTTGATGAAAGTCGTAGGCTCTCTATTATAAAAAAACAAGTAGACGTGGGCAACGATTATCAATTGTATAATAAAGTCAATGAACAATTGACATGGTATAGACAACGCATTGCATGGTTAGATGCTCAAATTCAGCAACTATCTGCAACCAATCTCACACAGCCCACACAAACCGAAGTTAATTATGTAAAGGTGTACGATACTGTCGGGCGTGTGCAATTTGCAGGCACAATTGCCGCATATCATCAATGGCGCAAACAAAGACATCAAGCGGGTGTGTTCGTAATTACTTATTTATCAAACAAACACCAAACTCTGCGCACTGAAAAGTGGGTGGCTAAGTAGTTCGTGATGTTCGTAAGATAGACTCAACCCGTTGGCGGAATTTCAGGTTAACGGGTTAACAAGTTGACAGGTTAACAAGTAAGTATGCTTTAC
>URDV01000293.1 GCA_900546605.1 uncultured Prevotella sp. | reverse complement strand
TGCTGTGATAGCATTGTTCTGACAATAGAGTGACTGCAAATTGGGAGCACCCGTAATGTCAATAGCTGTTGCACCAATTCCATCGCAAATCAGCGTACGCAGTTTTGAAGGCGTCGTAATAGTAATAGTAGAGCTAGCCAATTTACCTGTAAGAGTAAGATTATCGTCATCTGTTGCAGTAATTTCAACAGGACCATTACCCCAATCTACAGTTGCTCCGCTGCCCAACTGGTTTACCTGTAAAGTAACAGTTTCACCAGCTTGCTTGTTAGTTGAAATTTTAACTACATCGTCTGCCATAGCAGGCGATATAACTAGCATTCCAGCAGCTAACAATGAAACAAAAAGTTTATTTTTCTTCATAGAAAGTGTAAAATGTTATTGGATTCGAGAGTCAATTACCCCTAAATACAACAGATAGACCTCATAGGTTACAATTAGGTATATCCGTTTATCAACTATTAGGGCATTTTGTGAGGCAAAGTTGCAGAAAAATACCCTAAGCTGCAATTAAAATTGTGTTTTTCTTATACTATTTAGTTTTTTTAAGTTTAAAAAACCTATTTACTAATCGTTGAACCATTCATTTAATAAGAGAGACTGCTGCTTTCGGTTTGCACCATCCTTAGATAAGATAGGCTGCACCTCAGCATAACGTTCAAGCAAGCTTGACATTCTGCTTTCGGTTTGCACTATCTTTGAATAAAAATGGTACAGACACCAATAAATACCGAAAAAATTAGTTCGTTTACTTAGAAACGAGTAATTTTGCGCCCGTTATGAGTCAATTTACTTTTTCAAAATTAAAAAAGCAGCTATTGCTCTTATTTGCTTTGTGCTGTAACACCTCACACATGCTTGCCAACGATTGGTTAAGCCATACTGATAGTATTTGCCTCCACATAGCAAAAACCGACAGCGTGGCAAATGATAGCATGAGCACACACAAGCACAAAAGCTTATGGGGGAAGATAACTAACTACTTTCGTAATTCGAATAAGCAAAAAGCTAATAAAAAAATTGACTTTGGCTTTATACCTGGCCCCAATTATTCAGCAACCACAGGCTTTGGCTTAGGCTTTTTAGGCACGGCTACTTACTCAGCAGATAGGACTGACGCTACACTTCCACGTTCAAATGCTTCTATTTATAGCAACATGACAACGGGTGGTTTCTTTATGATTGGACTGCGTGGTAATCACATATTTCCGCACGAACAATTTCAGCTTGACTATAAGGTAAACATTTCAACCTTTAGCAATAGTTTTTGGGGTATAGGATACGCTAATGCTGACAACGATAACAACAAGACAGACTATCGACGTAACCGCATTAATGCAATGGCACGATTTATGATTAAATTGGCTCCCAAAACATACATTGGACCGCTTATAAATTATCGCGTTACGCAAGCTCGTAATATTGAAGATGATTATGCCTACCTATGGCAAGGACAAGACAAAACGGTCAGAGCCTACACAGCAGGTGTTTCATTTACCTATGACTCTCGCGACTTTATGCTAAACGCGAGCCGTGGCATTTTTTTGCAAATTGACCAGACTTTCACGCCTCGTTGTTTTGGCAATGGTAATTACAACTTTTCGTCAACCGAAGCAACTTTTGCTACTTATGGCAGACTCTGGAAGGGGGCTATACTTGCAGGCGAACTACATGGTATGTTCAATTACGGACACACTCCATGGGCTTTTTTAGCCGAAGTGGGATCGAATGATCGTATGCGCGGTTACTATGCAGGGCGTTATGCCGATAAAAATGTAATAGAAGGGCAACTTGAACTACGCCAACACATTAAAGGGCGTAATGGCGTTGTTGCATGGGTTGCCTTGGCCAACGCTTTTGACAAATTCGATAACATAGCATGGCGTCGCACTTTGCCCAACGCAGGAATTGGCTACAGATGGGAATTCAAAAAGCATATTAACATTCGCATTGACTACGGATTTACGCGCAAAGGCGGAGGCTTTATTTTCAACATAAACGAGGCCTTTTAAAGCCCTTAGCAAAAATTTGTAAGACTAAACTAGATAATCAACAAATATTCATTTTCACTATGAATTTCAAATCATTTACATTGAGCGCGCTCTTGCTTATAATGGGTGCAACATCAATGAAAGCTATCCCCTACTCACCTGAATATCTTGAAGCAAATCAGGCCGAAGAGGAAATGAGTGGCATGCGATTCATCCCCAAAGGGAATTTTGAATCATGGACATCACAATCTATTAAAGAGAGTGGCATTATTGGCGGTAACACAGTACATTTGCTACACATAGGTTCACCTTGGGGGTCATCAAACGTATGGGCTAAAGTGAGCGGTGTGACTAAGACCAACGTAAGCGTTTATCGCGACACTCACCCTGGACACGGACATTGCGCAAAACTGTACACTCATATTGTTGAAGCCAAAGTGTTAGGCATTATCAACATTAAAGTATTGGCCGCCGGTTCTATCTTCTTAGGCAATACCATTCAGCCCATTACTGACACCAAAAATCCTATGGCTAAGCTCAATGCTGGCTTAAGATTTACTAAGCGTCCTAAAGCCTTAGTTTTTGACTACAAAACCCACATTGTAAAGGGCAACCGCATTCGTCAAAATGGCATAACCAAAGGTTCAAAAGTTGCAGGACAAGACATGGCAGACTGCATTCTCTACTTACAAAAACGC
>URDV01000292.1 GCA_900546605.1 uncultured Prevotella sp. | reverse complement strand
CTTTAACATAATAAGTGGTGTAAAGCATACTTACTTGTTAACCTGTCAACTTGTTAACCCGTTAACCTGAAATTCCGCCAACGGGTGTTAATACAATTTATTTGCTATTTCCCCAACCTTGCACTCATCACCAAGAAAAAGTCCCCTGCTATTTTTGCGGAACGATGAATAACGATGACACACAATGATGGCAGACTGACAGATGTGTCATAAAGATGACGCAAAAAACTTTTTTGTGTGTGGATGAAAAATTGGCACGCTTTTGGCATATTACAAGTTGAACGAGCGTTTGAGGCTGGTTCACATTAACAGAATCACAAAAAGAAACAATAAAAACATAAGCAATTATGACAATTAAACCGTTAGCTGACCGCGTGCTGATTAAGGCCGCTCCCGCAGAAGAGAAAACTGCTGGTGGTATTATCATTCCTGACACTGCCAAAGAAAAACCCTTGCAAGGTGAAGTGCTTGCTGTAGGTAATGGCACAAAGGATGAAGAGATGGTGCTGAAAGCTGGCGACACCGTGTTGTATGGTAAATATGCTGGCACAGAGGTAGAACTCGATGGCGAAAAGTATTTGATTATGCGCCAGAGTGATGTTCTTGCTGTACTTGCTTAATAGAACATTCACCAAGGTTATGCAAGGTTAGCAAATGCTTGCTTACTTTGTAAATCTTCAAATTTTCTCATTTAATCCATTCAACTTATAAGATTTTGAAGACGTGATGTGAACGCATTTTCCATCAGTCTTTGAACTCCTCAAAAACAAAACAACAGAAATCATGGCTAAAGAAATAGTATATGATGTTGACGCTCGTGAGCGTCTGCGCGAAGGTGCTGATGCACTTGCTAATGCAGTGAAGGTAACACTTGGCCCAAAGGGTCGTAACGTAGTTATTGACAAAAAGTTTGGTGCTCCCCGTATTACAAAGGATGGTGTGAGCGTAGCCAAGGAAATAGAGTTGGAAGACGCTTTCCAAAATGCTGGTGCACAACTTGTTAAGAGCGTTGCTTCAAAAACAGGTGATGATGCTGGTGATGGTACTACTACTGCAACCGTGTTGACGCAAGCCATCTTGACCGAAGGTATGAAGAACGTGGCTGCTGGCGCTAATCCACTCGACGTAAAGCGTGGTATTGATAAGGCAGTAGCCAAAGTGGTAGAGAGCATTAAGGGCCAGAGCGAACAAGTAGGCGAAAGCTATGATAAAATTGAACAGGTGGCTACCATCTCAGCTAACAACGATCCTGAAATTGGTAAGTTAATTGCCGATGGTATGCGTGCTGTAAGCGTTAATGGTGTAATTACCATTGAGGATGCCAAGGGTCGTGACACTGTGTTGAAGACAGTTGAAGGTATGCAGTTTGATCGTGGCTACTTGTCAGCTTACTTTGTTACTGACACTGAAAAGATGCAGTGTGTAATGGAGAATCCTTACATCTTGATTTACGACAAGAAAATTTCAAACATTAAGGATTTCCTCCCCATTCTCGAACCCGCTGTACAGAGTGGTCGTCCCTTGTTGGTAATTGCTGAGGATGTTGATAGCGAAGCTCTTACAACACTCGTAGTAAACCGCTTGCGCACTCAGTTGAAGATATGTGCAGTAAAGGCTCCTGGCTTTGGCGATCGTCGCAAGGCTATGCTTGAGGATATTGCCGTATTGACAGGTGGTGTAGTTATTAGCGAAGATAAGGGCTTGAAGCTTGAACAAGCTACCATTGACATGTTGGGTTCTGCCGAAAAGGTCACTATTAGCAAGGAGAACACTACTATTGTTAATGGTAAGGGCGACAAGGAGAACATTCAAGAGCGCATTAACCAAATTAAGAACGAAATTAGCAATTCAACTTCATCATACGATAAAGAGAAATTGCAAGAGCGTTTGGCTAAGCTCTCAGGTGGTGTTTGTGTACTCGAAGTGGGTGCTGCCAGCGAAACCGAACAAAAAGAGAAGAAAGATCGTTGCGATGATGCCCTTTGTGCAACACGTGCCGCTGTTGAAGAAGGTATCGTAACAGGTGGTGGTGTAGCATACATTCGTGCTCAGAAAGCCTTGGAAGGCATGAAGGGTGACAATGCTGACGAAACCACTGGTATCAACATCATTCGTCGTGCCATTGAGGAACCGCTCCGTCAAATTTGCCGCAATGCAGGCATTGAGGGTGCTGTGATTGTAAACAAGGTACGCGAGGGTGAAGGCTATTATGGCTACAATGCCAAGACTGAGGAATTTGGCGATTTGCGTGCAGCTGGTGTAGTTGATCCTGCTAAGGTTACTCGTGTGGCACTTGAGAATGCAGCCTCAGTAGCAGGCATGTTCCTCACCACAGAGTGTGTTATCTGCGATAAGAAGGAAGATAAGCCCGAAATGCCAATGGCTAACCCTGGCATGGGCGGCATGATGTAATAAAATCGTCGTAACTGAATAGGGTTGTTTGTTGTAGGTGCACACATGGTGATATGTGGCTGCTTTGAGTAGTTCATGTTTTATGGGTGTTACCTTTCAAGTAAACGATTCTATATAAACAAGCCATGCGTTTGTTCTGTAAAAGAATAAGCGCATGGCTTGTTTTTTTTCATGGGTGGTTCTAATAAATCAAACTTATCAGAATTGTTAGAACCACCCTTATATAACCCGTTGGCGGAATTTCAGGTTAACGGGTTAACAAGTTGACAGGTTAACAAG
>URDV01000291.1 GCA_900546605.1 uncultured Prevotella sp. | reverse complement strand
TCTTCCGATCTAGAGGTTCAAGGCTCATGGCCTCGAACCTCTTTTAAATAGGTGTTTACTTATTATCCACAACGGCTTGCACCGCAGTGTTTGCATATGAGGCATCCCTCTTGGTAAACCAATGTTTCATGGCCACAATTAGGGCATTTTTGACCTTTTGCCTCGGTGCCATCGAGCACATACTTTTTCAAGGCACGGCTGACACCCACCTTCCAAGTATTGATATTTTCGCTCTCAAGCTGCAATGAATTAACTAACTTAATGACGTTTTCAATAGGCATGCGATAGCGTAACACACCCGATATAAGTTTGGCATAGTTCCAATACTCCTTATTAAACTTTTCACTCAGTCCCTCAACAGTCATTTTATAACCACGCTTGTTTTGGAACTGAAAGTCGTAACGCTTTGTACCATCGGGTAGCTGACGCTTTACAATGCGCCCCTTTGAAACTGACTTAGGCAACACAATACCCTCTTCGTCATCTTGCAAGCCCGTGAATATTTCGTAAGGATAGCCATCAAGCAACCCTACAAAGGCCACCCACTTCTCTTTGTTATTTTGAAAACGCACTACGTCACATTCTAACACCTCAGGGCGACGCTCTGTTACAGGAGGTAAGGCTGATGTCAACGCACCAGCTGCTGCTTTTTCTTCCTGCTTTTCCTTTTTATCTGTTTTTTGAGTGCTTACAAGCACACCTGCTCGCGAGCCATCACGATAAATGGTACAACCCTTACATCCACTCTTCCAAGCTTCAACATAAAGGCGGTTCACCAAATCCTCATCTACCGAGTTAGGCAAGTTCACAGTTACACTTATGCTATGATCAACCCACTTTTGTATGGCACCTTGCATACGCACCTTCATGAGCCAGTCAACATCATTGGCCGTAGCCTTGTAATAAGGTGAACGAGCTACTAATTCATCAATTTCGGTTTGTGAGTAACGCTTTTCGGTGTCAATGCCCTGTGCCTTCATCCAAGTGATGAACTTGGGGTGATAAACAATGTACTCTTCAAATGAGTCACCCGTTTCGTCAACAAAGTCGACATGAACATTGGTGTCGTTAGGGTTCACCTTGCGACGACGCTTATAAACAGGCATAAACACAGGCTCTATGCCTGAGGTTGTTTGGGTCATCAAACTTGTAGTTCCCGTTGGTGCTATGGTGAGGCATGCTATGTTGCGACGCCCATACTTTTGCATGTCGGCATACAGTTCAGGTGCATACTCCTTAATGCGCAATATGAAGGGGTTTTGTGCTTCACGCTCAGCATCGAACACGGGGAAAGCTCCACGTTCCTTAGCCATTTGCACACTTGAAGCATAAGCACTCAGAGCAAGAGTGCGCTGCACAAGTACAGCCATATCGGTAGCCTCCTGAGTGCCATAGCACAAGCCCAAAGCAGCTAACATGTCGCCTTCGGCAGTAATGCCTACACCAGTACGTCGGCCTTGAGCCGTTTTATGCTTAATCTTTTCCCACAAATGTAGTTCGGTAAATTTAACCTCTTCGCTTTGAGGGTCAGACTTAATTTTGTTAATGATACTATCAATTTTTTCTTGTTCCAAATCAATAATATCATCCATAAAGCGCTGAGCCATGGTCACATGCTGCTTGAACAAATCAAAGTCGAACTCCGCTTGTGACGTGAAAGGATGCTTTACGTAGCTGTATAGGTTGATAGCTAACAATCGGCAACTATCGTAAGGACAAAGTGGAATTTCACCGCAAGGATTGGTGCTCACTGTGCGGAAACCAAGGTCAGCATAGCAATCGGGAATGCTCTCACGCAATATGGTGTCCCAAAAGAGTACACCGGGTTCAGCACTCTTCCATGCATTATGCACAATCTTCTTCCACAAAGCAGTGGCATCAATATCCTTTTGCATTATGATGGGTGAACTGCCATCTATGGGGAACTGCTGATGGTAAGGGTGTCCCTCAGTAGCACAGCGCATAAACTCATCATCGAGTTTTACACTAACATTGGCACCCGTTATTTTGCCCTCTGTCATTTTGGCATCAATAAAATCCTCTGCCTCAGGGTGACGCACCGAAATGCTGAGCATCAATGCACCACGTCGCCCATCTTGTGCCACCTCGCGTGTGGAGTTGCTATAACGCTCCATAAAGGGTACAATACCCGTTGAAGTTAGTGCAGAGTTCTTTACAGGTGAACCTTTAGGGCGTATGCCTGACAAGTCGTGTCCTACTCCCCCACGACGCTTCATGAGTTGCACTTGCTCCTCATCTAATTTCATAATGGCACCATAAGAGTCGGCATTGCCGTCTATGCCTATTACAAAACAATTCGACAACGAGGCTATTTGGTGATTGTTACCAATGCCCGTCATAGGCGAACCTGCTGGTACAAGATAGCGAAAATGGTCGAGCAAACGAAACACTTCGTCCTCGCTCACAGGGTTGCTATACTTGTTTTCGATGCGAGCTATCTCGCTGGCTATGCGGTGATGCATGTCGGTAGGTGAACATTCATAAATATTGCCAAAGGAGTCCTTCATGGCATATTTGTTCACCCACACACGTGCTGCGAGTTCATCACCCTCAAAATAAGCTAACGATGCCTTGTAGGCTTCGTCATATGTATACGTTTTGTTCATTGAGTGGTTAAAGGTATTTCTTTCAGCAAACCCGTTGGCGGAATTTCAGGTTAACGGGTTAACAAGTTGACAGGTTAACAAGT
>URDV01000290.1 GCA_900546605.1 uncultured Prevotella sp. | reverse complement strand
CCGTTAACTTGTCAACTTGTTTACTAATTCCGCCAACGCGTTATATTTGTTTACTTCGTGTTGCCTGATCCCTTAGCACCCCTATGCCTCTGTATGAACCCTGGCATAGCAACGATTAAAAATTTGGCGCAACACATCCTCATGAGATATTATTTGTCGCAATTCTTCAAGTGGAGCTGCATTAGGACTCTCAGGCAGCCATAAGTGCATATACCCCTGCTCACCATATTTTTCAACTACATGATCGCGCATACGCTTATACTGCTCTTCACGTGTCATATCAGGGTAGTGCGACAAACCATACTGCACTGTACGTAATAGAACCGTTTCGGGGTCAATCAATCGGTCAGCCTCAGCCACAATCATACCATAAAGGCTACGTGGTGCATGTGTCGACGAGGCACGATGATCTTCAGCAGCACAAGCTATTGTTTCAATTTCATCCTCACTAAACCATTGGCGTAAATGCTCATCAGCGCGTATCATACGCCCTGAAGTAAGATGATGCACCTTGCGGTCGCCACACAAGCCTAAGTCATGACAAGCCGCTGCAACAAGCACTATACGTTTGTCAACCTCAGGATAATGGGTTGCCAATTGCATGCTACGATCAATAACGCTCAACACATGATTGCGTTGGTGAGCTGCATCAAAGTTATCGTACTGCGGAACAATGTGTTGGTAAATATAATCGTGAAGTGTCATTTGTCATTAATTTAAGTATCACCGCTGTGCCAACAGCTGCAACATCTCATGTGCAGCCCGTTGTGGAGCTCCAGGTTCACCTAAGCGAGCAGCCATTTCATCATAACCTTGCAACTGCGCTTGTCGAGCAGGAGCATTAGGTGGCAACAACGCTTGTAAGTGACGAGTAAGTTGACGCACATTCATGTCGGCCGCCACAAGTTCGGGCACCACCTCACAATTCGCTATAAGGTTCACCAACGAGATGTAAGGAACCTTTAAAAAATAAGGTCGCACACGCGATATAAACCACCCTGCGCGCATATAGTAGCACACCACCTGTGGCACACGAAACAGAGCCGTTTCAAGCGTAGCAGTGCCACTTGTAACCAAGGCCAGTGTAGCATGCGACAACAATTCATAGGTGCGTCCCGACACCAACGAAACACGTGCTGCATGTATGTGAGAACTATCAATGATACGTTGATAAAAGTCCGATTCAATGGCAGGTGCTTGCGCTATAACCAAATTATAATCAGCAAACGGAGCTGCAGCTTGCAGCATACGGCTCAAGTTATCATGAATTTCCTGTCTACGCGAACCAGGCAACAAGGCAATCGTGCGTCCATCGGGTTGTGGCAGCCCATAGGTAGCTTGATAAGCAGCCACCTCATCCACCGTAGGGTTCCCCACATACGAAATAGGGTAATGGTGCTTATTTTCAAAAAAATCAATTTCAAAGGGAAGAATAGAAAACAAGCGATCAACATCACGTCGTATGGCCTTAATGCGATGCTCCTTCCAAGCCCATATTTTAGGCGAAATATAATAAAACACAGGACAAATACTCTGCTGCTTTACAAAACGCGCTATTTTAAGGTTAAACCCTGGATAGTCAACCAACACTACTGCATCAGGGCGCCACTCCTCAATTTGCTGTTGGCAATGGCGCATGCCCCGCAATATAGTGCGCAAGTGTAACACCACTTGCACAAAGCCCATATAAGCTAAATGTCGGTAGTGACACAACAACGTACCACCCACAGCCTGCATTTGGTCACCACCATAATAGCGAAACTCCACATCGGGTTGTTCACGCTTTATGGCTTGCATTAGGTGAGCTGCATGCAAATCGCCACTGGCTTCACCTGCTATGAGGAAAATTTTCATAACACATCTTTTAAAACCTCCATCAACTCCTTAGCTGTCACATCCAACGTGGTAGGTGTTACCGCCACATAGCCATGCGACAAAGCCCATGAGTCCGTATCAGTAGCCTCAGGCTCCAACTCTTTGCGATCACCCACAAGCCAAAAGTAGTTACCCCCATAAGGATGCTCTCGTTTGGCCAATTCATTTTGCCACCGCGTATGAGCCATACGGCATATTTTGATGCCCTTAAACTTTTCAGCTGCAGGAAAGTTGATGTTCAAACACGTAAACTCAGGCAGTCCAAGAGCTATCGCCTTAAACATAAGGTCAACCAAATAAGGGCGCAGAGGCTCCAAATTAGCTTGCCAACTATCATAGACCGATGAAAAGGCAATAGCAGGATAGCCCTGCAATGAACCCTCAGTAGCCACCCCCATAGTACCCGAATAGTGTGTATTAACTGACGAGTTATCACCATGATTAATGCCACCTATTACCAAGTCAAACCTACGATCGGTAAAGGTGTTAATAGCCACCTTTACACAATCAACTGGAGTGCCCGAACAAGAGCAAATAGTAAGTCCTTGCTCCTGCTTTAGCACCTTATAGGTGATGGGGCGTGACGAAGTAATAGAACAACTAAAGCCTGAGCGAGCAGAATCGGGAGCCATCACCAATATGTCGGCATACGGACGTAATGTGTCAATTAACAAGTTAATACCTGGAGCATCAACTCCATCATCGTTCGAAATTAAAAGGTAAGGGCGCATTTTGTTGTGCATATGTTTTAATGTGAAAGTTGAAGTCTGTAAATTAGCTTTTGTCTATGCGTTGGCGGAATTAGTAAACAAGTTGACAAGTTAACGGGTTAACAGGTAAGTTT
>URDV01000289.1 GCA_900546605.1 uncultured Prevotella sp. | reverse complement strand
TATGTTAAAGCAGAATGACAGAAAACTTAAAAAGCTTGGCAAACTTACCTGTTAATCCGTTAACTTGTCAACTTGTCTACTAATTCCGCCAACGCGTTATTGTTATAAACGTATGTACTACACTTTTATTGCTCACCTTATGCATTAAATAAGTAGGTGTATCATTTTTTTTTGAAAAACTACTTATTATTGAACATCAACCTATTGAATGGGCTCCTCAAATAGCTCATTACTACTCTACTACTCTACCCCAATGTGTCTTGCTTTAGCCATTTTACGCATGTTGCGTACAGCATAATACATACGTCCCAGAGCCGTGTTTATGCTCATACCCGTTTGAGCCGCAATTTCCTTAAAACTAAGGTCATTATAATAACGCATTACAACTATATCACGTTGCTCAGCGGGCAATTCGTTGATTAGCCCACTCACTTCGCGCAGCAACTGCTCATCAGTTGCCTCGTTATCGACATTTAATGTGTACATTTGATCATACACATCGTTCCAATCGTTTGACTGAGCATCTTTGTAAACAATGTTTTTTCGTCCCTCACAACGAAATTGGTCTATTAGCAAATTGTGTGCGATGCGTGTTAGCCATGCATAAAAGGAGCCACGCTCATCATAACGCCCCTGACGCAAATGCATAATGGCCTTGATAAATGTTTCTTGAAACAAATCGTCAGCCAGATCAGCATTTTTTATGTGATTTGTGATGTATGAATAGATTCTATCTTTATAACGCGACAAAAGCTCGTCAAAAGCTTCGTTTTGACCAGCACAAAAACAAGCAACCAACACGTTGTCGGCTTTTGTTGAATATTTAGCCATTACTTATTAGGTTTTGAATTTAAAGTAATGTCTTTTCGATAGGCTATACGTTTTTAGTGTTATATAGGGGCTTCAGCTTGGATTATTTCCGCTCCTACTCATTCGGTAGCAAAAGTAAGCGTTTTTGCTATTATCACAAAGTTTTTTACGTTTTTATTTGTAATTTCGCAGCAAACGAACCCCTATGCTTTACACTCCTTACACAACCTTTGTGCAAAAGCACTTTGATGGCAAGATGCAAAAGTTGCCCGTTGACGCGGGTTGCACTTGTCCCGTACGCGATGGTCAGTTGGCTCACGGCGGTTGTGCCTTTTGTAACGCTTGCAGCTTTGTCCCCCCCTGTAGCACTTCAACCCATCACATTGTGCTGCAATTAGAACAAGGAAAACATTTTTTTCAGCGTAAGTATGCTCACACTAACGTGAGTTATTTGGCTTATTTTCAAGCTGGCAGCAACACATATTGTACACCGCAGCATATGATGCCTTTTATTATAGCAGCCTTGCAGGTAAGTGGCGTTAAGGGCATTGTGTTAGCCACACGCCCTGACTGCATCAGTTCTGAATGGTTAGATTATTTAATTCAGCTCAATCAGCGAACCTTTGTTATGATTGAGTTAGGCATTGAGTCGGTTAATGATGAAGTGCTAACACGCATGGGACGCGGACACAATTTTGCCGCTTCGGTGAGTGCTATACATCAACTACATGCTGCGGGCATACCTGTGTGTGTCCACTTAATTATAGGATTGCCTGGCGAAACTCGTGCCTCAACACTCCAACAAGCTGATGAAATGAATCGGCTGCAAGTTGAGGTTATTAAGTTGCATCAACTACAGTACTTAAAAGGCTCACGCTTAGGTAAAGCCTACCTGCATCACCCATTGCAATATCATGTGCTCAAAGCCAATGAGTACGCGGCCATCGTTGCCGATTACTTAGAACGGCTATCGCCCAGCATTTGCATAGAACGCTTTGTGTCACAATCGCCTTCCGAACAATTGATTGCGCCACGTTGGGGACTTAAAAATGACCAGATTACCCAACTTATTGTGGCTGAACTCAATAGGCGCGGCACCCAACAGGGTTATCACTTTTTACGCTCAGCCCCATTATCTTAATACGAACTGTACTTATTCATTAGTAGGCAATCAGAATGCATTTACGCAGGACATTTTCCCCTACTCAACTCCTTATATACATTATGATATTATCAAATCTCAACAATTGTCAACGCATTGAGGCCCTAAGTTCCGCTCTAAAGCGAGTGTTAGAGTATGTGCGCCAACATGACTTAACACAAGTGTCTGCTGGACGCATCACCATTGAAGGCACAGACATTTTTATTAACGTAGATGACGCCCAACTTGTACCCCAAGAGCAGCAAAAGTTAGAGGTGCACCGACAATACATTGACATTCACTTTCCGCTAAACGGAAACGAAGTGGTAGGTTGGAGCGACATACAACAACTCACAACTCAAAGCGTTGCACCCTTTGACTGTGACAAGGACTTTGCTTTTTATGCCGAACAGCCTTCCACCTACTTCACAGTTCACCCTGGCGAATTTTATGTTATGTTTCCTGAAGATGCGCATGCTCCTATCATTGGACATGGCAACATACGTAAGTTAGTTGCTAAAATTCGTGTTACGGCATGGTAATTAGGTTCCAGTTGGCCGAATTCTTTGTTAAAAGGTTAACAGGTTGACGGGTTAACAGGTTAACGGGTTAACAGGTTAACAAGTTAAATTGTTTACTAAATCCGCCAAGTGTTCAAAAATATTTTGAACACTTGGTGTCCGCTAAAAAAATTGATGTGGATTCATATTGCATTGTAAATCAATGAACAACGATACTTTTATGGAATAGGGGCTTACCTTTTTCCATTGTGTAATATTGATTGTTTTATATTTGATAAATCCTT
>URDV01000288.1 GCA_900546605.1 uncultured Prevotella sp. | reverse complement strand
CTTTAACATAATAAGTGGTGTAAAGCATACTTACTTGTTAACCTGTCAACTTGTTACCCCGTTAACCTGAAATTCCGCCAACGGGTTGTATGCCTGCAATGGGCTAAACTATCATCTTTCGATTTTTGTAATCAAGAAGCCTTGTACTACCCTATGAACGAGCCTATTCATAACAAACAGAATACGCACATAACTATTGGTTCTCTGCTGTTAGTTTTTGTATTGTTATCAGTTACCCTTACCGCTGCGGTATGGTTGGTTGTGCGCTCAGCTCGCACCGTGAGCAGTGTGACGCAAACTGAAAAAATGGTGGCTAAACAGCGTAAAGCAACCGACCACTTGCTCACACAGTTACTCAATGCCAGCACACAGGCTGAAACTGCCTCTATGCAATATGCCAACAATGACGAACTTCAACGCTACCTTACGGCTTCAGCTCAAGTTGACTCGGCACTGCACAGACTGAAAACCTTAGTGAAGGATAAAGCACAGCTGCAGCGTATTGACTCGCTTCAGAACCTGGCTTGGATGCGTCGCGACGGCATGGTACAGCTCATTAATGCGTTACGCTACGAAAACCATACGGGCACAAACTTGCAACAACAAATTGAGGCTTTACACAAACAAGAGCGCCCTGTCACCATGCAAGTGAAAGTGCCCGTAGTGGAACGTGGAGAACAAGTGGTTATTGAGCGACGCAAACGTGGTTTCTTTCGCAGATTAGGCGATGCTTTTAAGCGAGCTAAGGATGACACGTTGCACACAGCTGTTGTGCAACGCGAGGCTACGGCCGACACTGCACGTGCACAAGTCAACATTGCCGACACTTTGGCCAATTTGCTCACAGGAGTTCGCCACCATTTGCAGCGCGACTCCTTGAATCAAGCACGTAGGCTCTACCACAAGTCTGACGAACTGAGGGCTGCTTCGGCCATGTTGTCGCAACGCATTGCCACGCTTATTGATAACTTTACCACAGCACAACAAAAACTCATAACACAAACAGCACAACGCGAACGTGAGCAACGACAGGCTGCTGCATTTAAACTGGGGGCGATGGCTTTGTTGGCCATTATTCTTTCGGCTTCGCTCATGGTGTGGTTATGGCGCGACATAAGGCGCGCTAACCATTATAGAAGGGCACTTGAATCTGCCAAAGAGCGTAGCGAAAGACTCATGACGCAACGCGAGCAACTATTGCTAACCATCTCGCACGACATTAAGGCTCCTGTCAACACCATGTTGGGCTACTTGCACTTGCTACCGCAAACTTTGGTGCAAACACACCATGAGCTTAACGCAGTAGAGGCTTCGGCTCAGCACTTGCAGCAATTGGTAATGGCCTTGCTCGACTATCACAAACTTGAAGCTGGCGGACTGACTACACACCCCTCAACAACGCAAATTGCACATTTGTTACAAAGCATTTTCACGGCATTTCAACCTTTAGCACAACAAAAAGGTTTACAATTAACAGCTCAAGTGGAAGTGCCTCTTAACCTTTATGTTAAGGTGGATGCACTCAGATTGCGACAGATTGTTGAAAACCTGTTGAGCAATGCCATTAAGTATACCGCTCAGGGCTCAGTTACACTACATGCCACTTGGCAAGCAGAGCCTCAACAATTGCAACTATCGGTGACCGACACGGGGTGTGGCATGACACAAGTTGATTTAAACAGCATCTTTAAGCCCTTTACTCGTGTCAAAGGTAGCGAAGGGCAAGAGGGTACGGGCTTAGGACTTACCATTACGCTTAAGTTAGTGCAACTGCTCAAGGGGTCGTTAATAGCACATAGCAAATTGCATCAAGGCAGCAAGTTTGTGCTGACCTTGCCTTTACAGCCCTGCCATGCAGACGAGAGCACTACTAATGAGGCAAAAGAACTCAATAACATACGACAAGCCAATCAGACATTGCCTGCTCATGACTTACATGCAGTGCTATGTGCTGTGTTAGATGATGACACACTGCAACTGCAACTAACCGAGGCCATGCTGCACAATGTGTTACCCTCACAAAGTAGGGTTATGTCCTTTAACAAGGCTGACGACTTGTTTAATTGGGTAGATGCTGAACATGTACCGAATTGGGTTCTAACAGACATTGAAATGCCATCGCTAACAGGCTATGAGGTGTTAGCTGCTCTGCGACAACGCAAGGCTTTGCGCCATGTACCTGTTATAGCTATGACTTCGCACTTGTTGGTTCCCGTTGATGACTTTAAGCAACGCGGCTTTGCCGATGTGCTGTTTAAGCCTTTTACGCAGAACGACTTGTTACGCATATTGCACCATTTTGCCTACGCATGTCAAGGTGAAACTGATTGTGTGGTGAGTGGCAACGAGGCTACAACTCATCCGTTTAAGGCATTACTGGCTTTTGCCGAGGGCGACACGGCTGCCGAAACGGCCATACTCTGCCAGTTTGCCCACGACTGCCAACAACACTTACAACTGTTCACCACGGCTTTGGCTGAACGCAACAAAAGTGAGGTTTGCCGCATTGCACACAAAATGTTGCCTACCTTCACGCTGATTAGTTCAAAAGTGGTGCCACAACTACAAGAACTTGAAAACAGACGTGCAGACCAACTTTGGCTCGACGATGACACCACACTTTGCCAACATGTGGTAGATGAACTCAATAGGGTTATTGGTGATTTACTCAAGTTCGCCAAACCCGTTGGCGGAATTTCAGGTTAACGGGTTAACAAGTTGACAGGTTAACAAGTAAGTATGCTTTACACCACTTATTATGTTAAAG
>URDV01000287.1 GCA_900546605.1 uncultured Prevotella sp. | reverse complement strand
TTGCTACTTGACGAAGGTGACCAACTGCATATAAACTTGTCAACCATACTGATAGTTATCGGCATGTTTTTGCTCTACCTTATAGGCATACTTGATGACCTATTTGGAATGCGAGCAAGCATTAAGTTCCTTATACAAATAATTGTGTCGATGTTTTTGCCCTTTTGTGGTCTTTACATACACAACCTTTACGGCTTATTTGGAGTATATGAAATTCCTCTGTATTTAGGCTATCTGCTAACCGTGTTTGTTTCGTTGCTAATAGTAAACGCCATTAACCTGATTGATGGTATTGATGGCTTGGCCTCAAGCCTTTCTCTTATAGCTATTAGTGCGTTTGGCTTTCTTTATTATCAGCAACACATTATGTTGAATACCTTGTATTGTATAGGCTTGGTAGGTAGTGTAGTCGCTTTTTTATTATTCAATTTGTTTGGCTCCCCCGAACGCAACACCAAAACCTTCATGGGCGATACGGGCAGTCTTACTTTGGGTTACGCTTTAGCTTTTTTAGCCATACGTTACATCATGACTCCCGGCATACCCTTGTCACAACAAGGTACATCATTACACCCTACGGCTTTACTCGTGCCATATACGTTGCTGCTGGTACCTTGTTTTGATTTAGTACGTGTAGCTGTTGTGCGACTCATACATCACAAACCTATTTTTCACCCTGACAAAACTCACATACATCATAAATGCATACAGGCTGGTTTTGGTATGCATCAATCGCTTGCGCTTATACTGGTGTTACAAGTGCTTTTTTGCGCGTTAAACGCTACGTTAGTAGCATGTGATGCGTCAACTACGCTCATTGTGCTGCTCGATGTTATCGCATTTTCATTATTCAACTTGTGGCTTAACAAGCATCGTGTGAAAGCGCTTTAATGTAACTCACTCATCACACGTTCACACTTCTAAATCGTATCGTGGTAAGAGATGTGTGAAATATTTAAATGCAGATGATAGACTCAAATAAAGAAAATTGGGTGACATCCGCACATAACATACTCTCGGCAAAAAAAATCAGCACATCAAAGAAATTATATGCTATCTATACATAATTGCAAGGTTACATTTTCAATCGTAGTTTATAGGCAACCTCTTGACGAACTTCAAGAGGTGGTTCGCTCACTCCTTCTTTACAAAGAGGACAAGGTAATCTACGTTGTTGACAACTCACCAGAGAATACAGCTTCGGTGTTACAGCAGATGGATAGTTGCATTATATATAAGCATATGCCGCAAAATGTAGGCTTCGGAAAGGCACATAATTGGGCCATACGGCAGGCTGCAGAGCATGTGCATAGCAAAATACATTTCGTAGTGAATCCTGATGTTACCTACAAAACGGATGTAGTAAGTCCTATGGTTGCCTACATGGAGCAAAACCCAGACGTGGGCGAAATGATGCCACGCGTATATTTCCCTGATGGACGTATACAATACTTGCCAAAGCTCATGCCTACCCCCTTTTTGCTCATAAAGCGTAAACTTTACAAACTTATGCCGCGCCATCATGGACAATGGATGGAACGATTCGAAATGCGCTCTATGCGCAACGATAGAGTGTACGAGGTAGGACATTGTTCAAGTTGCTTTGCGGCCTTTAGCATGCAGGCCTTGCAGCAATGTGGAGGCTTTGATGAGCGCTTCTTCCTTTATTTTGAAGATACAGACATCTCACGTCGCATTCACAACCTTCATTATCGCACGCTCTATTTTCCATTTGTGTACGTAAAACACGACTATGGTAACGGAGCCAGCAAGGATCCCAAGTTATTCTTTGTGTTCTTGTGTTCTCTTGTCAAGTTCTTCAACAAGTGGGGGTGGTTCTTTGATAGCGAACGTAAGCGTTGCAATAAGCGTTTTTTACAGCAGTTGTAATAATATTAACTACTACTTTGGCTGAATCACACCATTGCTCTTGCACCTTTCTTATGGAGCGTGATGACATACAACTCCTATCAAAATGTAACATCTTTTCGCCCCTAAAAAGTAGAACTGGTTTTGACTTTTATGAAATTCAATGATTGCCTTTATTTTTTAATAAGATAGGCTATATCTCGGCAAAGATAGCATCCACCTTGCATCTCTGCTATCGGATAGCACTATCTTATAGAAAAACGGGCAAAAAGGGAAATAAATATTGAATATAGAAGAAAAAGCATTCGTCAGAAAAGTCAAGTCAGTTTCTATTCTCATTCATTACCTCTTTTCTCCTATAATGAAACAAATTCTTACACACATATTTTTGGCTTTAGTAAGTCTAAGCACCTTCTTGGCATGTCAGTCTAATTCGTCAAACAAGGAAAAAGCAACATTCAGTCATCGACGCGAACAAATGGAGACAGAGGCACAAAAACGCCTTCAAATAGCTCGCAAGCAATTAGCGCAAAACCAATGTGAGGCTGCCAAAGCTACTATTCAGCAAATGCGTACTGATTGTTATTTAGCTCTTGAAGCAAGGCGACAGGGCATCTTGCTGATGGACTCTATTGACCTTAAGCAAGCTCGTAACGATGTGGTTCATGCGGACAGCGTTATGCGTAGTGGTAACAACTCATCACAAGCCCTAAATACTTTTAATGAGGCTTGCAGTAAGGTACAATTCTATGAGCGTAAAATACAATACGACAAGCGCCATTCCAATAATTAACGAATGGCACAATGTTACGTATTTTAAGTTGAACTAATAAGTAGATACTACGCGTTGGCGGAATTAGTAAACAAGTTGACAAGTTAACGGGTTAACAGGTAAGTTTGCCAAGC
>URDV01000286.1 GCA_900546605.1 uncultured Prevotella sp. | reverse complement strand
CTTTAACATAATAAGTGGTGTAAAGCATACTTACTTGTTAACCTGTCAACTTGTTAACCCGTTAACTTGAAATTCCGCCAACGGGTTATCAACTAATTTTGAATACCTACTTACCATTACTAAAATCTGAAACTTCAGTTAAGTTATTTACACCCCTAAAGCCATTTCCGCTTATGACTCTTATCATTTTACTCGCTGTGTTAGCCTTAGCATTTGGGTTGCTCGAAGCCTTCATTATTCCTGGTTTTGGTTGGGCAGGTATAAGTTCAATAGCTTGTGCCATAGCCGATGCCGTGCTGGTGTATCATGCCTTTGGCTTAGGGTGGGCTTGTGCCGTAATTGTTATAGCCTTAGTGGTGCTGGCCTTGTTGCTTTACCTCATGGCCCATTCGCGCACCTTTGAGCGCATGAGTTTACATGCTTCCATCAATTCAACCAATGCCACTACCGAACAACTATCCATAAGAGTGGGCGACACAGGTAAGGCCCTTACCCGTTTAGCCTTGGTGGGCAATGCACGCATTAATGGCAAAATGGTGGAGGTAAAGTCGTCGGGCGCATTTATTAATCCTGGTACCCCTGTTCGCGTTATTCAGGTGTGCGATGCGCAAGTGACGGTTGAGGTGGATGAATCAATCCCACAAACAGATGCAAAATAATTATTCACACACTTAACACCATAGAATGAAACTACACTCCATACTTACAACTACTCTTTTGGCTCTTGCCTTTAGCACAGCGGCTTATGCCACTTTTCCTGTGCGCCGCACACTCACTCATCAGCAGTCTGATGGCACTGAAGTAACCATTTATGCCGAGGGCAATGGTCGTTACACCCTTTACACCACACCCGATGGACATGCGGTGTTGCCTGCTGCCAATGGACACTATTATTATGCCACTAACAATCAAGGCACGCTTGCTTGTAGTCAGAAGTTGGCTCACAACTTTGTGCAAAACTCTACGCACGCAAGGGGAACTGCCCTTAGTGGTTTGCTCAGTTCGGAGCAAGCGGCCGAGTTGCTCAATCAACTTTATCCTTCCACTCCTTTGCAGCGCATCAGCGCATCAGGTGTTACAGCGCAGTCGTTAAGCACTTCAACTGCTGATGGCTTGGGCAAATATGGCGTGTCGGCCAATGGCGCAGTGCAGAGTGTGGGGGCTGTTACCTTGCCTGTGGTGATGGTGGACTTTGCTGATGTGGCTTTTCAAGACACTATAACAATTGATAAGGTAAATCGCTTCTTTAATGAGCAGGGCTATCATGACGAGGCTGCTGCTCGAGGTTCTGTGCGCGACTACTTCATGGCACAGAGCAACGGACTCTTTCAGCCTTCATTTAAAGTGGTGGCTCACGTTAAGTTGGCTAACAACCGAGCTTACTATGGCAAGGATGGTAGCAATGGTTCCATTGACCCCAACTGCAACACCTTTATAAAAGATGCTTTGGCTGAGGCAAGCAAGGTGGTGGACTTTTCTGCATTTTGCACCGAGGGTACAACTGATGTACCCATGGTGGCATTGATGTTTGCTGGACCTGGTCAGCAGTCATCGTTTGAAACGGGTAGCGAAGATTACCTTTGGGCCAAGTTTAGTCAAACGGCTTTCAGTTTGAACGATGGTAAATGCCGTGTACGCTCTTATTTTATAGGTAATGAAATATTGCAGAACTATGGGCGCAACGAAAATGACATAATTAGTGCCAACATGGATGGTGTAGCACTCTTTGCACATGAGTTTAGTCATGCCTTGGGGTTGCCCGACTTTTACAACACACGCAATAGTTCGGCCTTTAACACTATGGGCTATTGGGACTTGTTAGACTATGGGCAGTATTACCAAAACGGCTATCGCCCCGTAGAATATACAGCCTATGAACGTAGCTACATGGGTTGGCTCGCTGTGACAGAGTTGGGCAACGAACCTTGTGCAGCACGTTTGGGGGCACTCGATGGCTCGCATGGCGAGGCATTGCCACGTGCTTATGTATTGCGCAATCCGACTAATGCCAATGAGTACTACCTGTTTGAGAACCGCACCAAGAACACTTGGCACACCTCGATGATGGGCAAAGGTTTGTTAATAACGCACGTTGACTACAACGCTTCAGCATGGAGTGGTAACCGTGTGAATGTGGATGAGGCTCATCAGCGCATGCAGTTTGTGCCTGCCGACAATGTGAAGGAGGGTACAAGGGTGAGTGCTGGCATGACGCTAAGTCAACTGTTTGAGGGGTATCGCAACGACTTGTATCCTTGTACATTGAATGGTGAGTTGCACAATTCGTTTACTGACGAAACGACTCCTGCTGCTACATTATTTACGGGTGGCACATTGTCGCGTCCGCTTTATAACATAGCTATTAACAATGATGGCACTATCAGTTTTAGCTATATTGATGCTGCGCTCACGGGTATAGGTCAGGTGCAAAATGAGTCAACAACCGATGCCGCTGTTTACGACCTTCAAGGTCGTCGTTATGCCACCTTGCAACAGGCTCCCGCTGGCATTTATGTGGTGGGTGGTAAAAAGGTGATAAAGTAACTTGGGCTTAGTTTTGCATGAAGCAAGCTAAAAGCGACTGAAGTAAGTAGGTGTTCAAAATTATTTTTGCAATAAAAAATGATTTTGAACACCTACTTTTTTGGTATGCTCGGCATGAGCTTATTCTAATGGGTGCAAGTCCCTAACAAGCCCTAATAGCGGGAATTGTATAGCCAATAGCAAGGGTGTCCACTGCGAGGTGGAATCTGAAAGAAGCAGGCGGCAAACATCTGGCCTAACGTACAGAAACTTCATATAAGGC
>URDV01000285.1 GCA_900546605.1 uncultured Prevotella sp. | reverse complement strand
ACCACATTTGGTATTTACAAGTAAAAACACTACCTTTTAATAAGGTAGGCTGCACCTCGGCAATATACTTTTCCATTCATTGAAGTGCAAAAGTCTCCCCTACCCTATGCCACTGGGATGAAGGCTTTTGCACTTCTTATTTAAGCCCAAGCACTTATTCTTTTGCACACAGTTTAGGTCGGTCATGTTTTATTGCATATATTTGCACCTACAAATACCCCATAGGTGGAATTGTTGGTTAAGGGGTTCACACGTTAACCTGTCAACCCATTTACTCACTCCACCTACGCAAACAAATAAGGTAAAAGTTCATTATGATAGTAAGTATTCAACAAACATTGCGCCATGCCCAACTATGGGCATTGAGTCTGCTAACAACAATATGTTTGCTAACAGCTTGCAACTCAAAGCCACCAACACCTGAGGATTTGTATAAAGAAGAAGCTTCGGGGGTGGTTATGGTACTCAATAAATTCTATTATAACGCATCACTGCCCAATGGCGAGCATTTGTACTTTACGGGCATTGCCAACGATGGTTCACTCATTGGGCTGACCGATGATGTAAACGAGATTAAACGCAACTGCGGATTTTTAACGGGCACAGCATTCTTCATCGATAACAATGGGTCTCTACTCACTAACCGACATGTAGCATCACCCACCATTGACGAGGCACAAGTTAAACGTTGCTTAATGAACATGGTGCAGTATGTTAAATCGCTCTACGATGCTCGCCTCAGCGAACTTGTTACACAATATGATGCCTTAGAAGCGCAAAAGGAGAACTGTGTTACAACCGATTATTGGGGTAACACACAAGTTGACCAAGCTCAACTCAGTCAAATAGAAAATGAGCAAGAAGAACTCCAACTGCAATATACTCATTTAGAACAAGAACGTGGCCAGATTAATGCACAAATGAATGTGGCAAACATCACCATTCACCCCATTTGCCAATTAGGCATAGCCTACAACGACTCATACGTTATAGACGAAGATGACTTTTTGCAAACCAACCCATGCAACACGCTGCGTATATCGCAAGACGAGGACACCGATTTAGCACTCATTCAGTTACGTAGCGAACAGACGCCTCGAAAGTGTCACGTGTTTGCAGTTAATGGCAGCAACACCAATGGCAACCTATTCACTCAACTCTTTGCTAAAGACAATGCCCCATCGCCCAACAAGCTAAAGATTGACCAAACCCTCTACATGATAGGCTTTAACGCTGGCATTGTGTTGGCCAACACGCGCAAGGGCATTAAGGTGCAAATGACCAGCGGCCGTATTACGCAAATGCCCGATGGCAACCGTTTGCTCTATAGCATACCCACCATGCAAGGTTCAAGCGGCAGCCCCGTAGTTGATGAATGGGGCAACCTTGTGGGCGTGAACTTTGCCAAGCTAAATGGTTCTGACAACTTCAACTTTGGCATTCCCTTGCAAAAGGTACGCAACTTTGTAGGCAAATAAAGATGGGATAAAATAAATGTAAACTCGTTGGCGGAAATCGTGGTTAACAGGTTAACAAGCAGGGAACCATACACTACCTATTATATAAAACTTGGCAAACTGACCTATTACCCATTAACTTGTCATCATGTTTACTAATTCCGCTAACACGTAAGTAAATAGTAATATGGAAAGTAGAAAAGAATTGGCCGCCAGCCGTAAAGCTTGCGGTTCACACAACTGCACACAAGCCGTTTGTTGCACCTATCACGACTTTACAGGCCTTGACGAGGACACCCTAAAGCAAGTAGGCAACTGTTTTGCCGCAGGCATGGGCAACATGGAGGGAACTTGTGGAGCCATTGTAGGCGCAGGCATTGTTTATGGCTTAGCCATTCACGACAAAGCCAAGGCAATAAAGGGTATGCGCCAAATAATGGAAAAATTTAAGCAGCGCAACGGGAGCACCCAATGCAAAGTGCTTAAGGGAGTTGACACAGGGCAAGTGCTTCGTGCCTGCCCCTTATGTGTGTCCGATGCCTCAGAGTTTCTTGAAGAGTTGCTTGAACAAAATGCTAAGTAACAAAGGTTACAAACAGCACTACAACAAGCACGTTAAGTGCGTTCGACTAAACAACATTAAGACACGCTTTTGTGACATACATTTTAAAAAAGGTGAGCATACGCCATGAGTAACTCAAAAGTTTTTATTACTTTCGCAGTCACTAAGCGTTATGCAAAATAGCCCCTTGCTTAACGCTGATAGGTGTGATACTAAACAATACAACATAAACTCTTAAAATGAATACTGTCAACACAAACAAAACGCATGAGGGACTTGCACAAGGCATGTCGAATATCTATGACGAGGTTAACACTTCAGTAGCCTCAGCCATTAAGCAAGATTTGGTGGCTCACTTTGGCAAAGGACTTTACTATCACCTTAAGAATGGTGAGAAGCCTATCAATGCTGAACAACAAGCTTACATTGCTGCCACATTCGAAAAACATGGCGTTACTACTCCACCCGTTTACGATAAAGAGCTCTAAGTTGTGAATGCCCCTACGCAAAAAGAGGATAATACATCGAAAATATACAAAAGCCCACTAACACTTGTTAGCGGGCTTTTTTTCGTCCCCCCCAATCAGCACAAACATCACCTTCGTTTGTTGATAGGGTGGTTCTAAAAATTCTGATTTTAATATTATTAGAACCATCCCAAAAAGAGTCGTTTGTCAACAATACCCATCAAAAAGAGGGTGAAATACAAAAAAAAACATTACATTTGTAGCCAAATATACCCGTTGGCGGAATTTCAGGTTAACGGGTAAACAAGTTGACAAGTTAACAAGTAAGTATGCT
>URDV01000284.1 GCA_900546605.1 uncultured Prevotella sp. | reverse complement strand
AAGAAGATGGTTGGCCAGTTGTAACTGAAGATGAACTCCCCTCAGCACAATGGGAACATACCTTCTTAATGACGGAACATGGACTTGAAGTGCTGACCTATTAATTTATCCTACAAATACACAATGGATAACAAAAAAGCTAATATGACAACAATACTCGCTATAGAGTCAAGCTGCGATGACACTTCAGCAGCCGTATTGCGTGATGGTTATTTGCTCAGCAATGTCACAGCAAGCCAGGCTGTACACAAGGCATATGGTGGCGTTGTACCTGAATTGGCCTCTCGCGCTCACCAACAAAATATTGTACCCGTTGTTGACCAAGCATTAAAGCAAGCAAACGTAACCAAAGAGGAACTATCAGCAGTTGCTGTTACACTCGGCCCAGGACTTATGGGGTCATTACTTGTAGGTGTTTCATTTGCCAAAGGTTTGGCTACTTCGTTAGGAGTACCCCTTATTGAAGCCAACCATTTGCAAGGACATATCTTAGCCCATTTCATTCAAACCCACGATGATGAGCACAAAGTACCCCCCTACCCCTTCCTCTGCTTATTAGTTAGCGGTGGCAACTCACAAATAGTTAAAGTTAAAGCTTACAATCAACTTGAAATTCTAGGACAAACCATTGACGATGCCGCAGGTGAAGCAATGGACAAATGTTCAAAAGTAATGGGATTTGGTTATCCAGGCGGTCCCATTATCGACAAATTAGCTCGACAAGGAGACCCCACAGCTTATAAATTTGCTAAACCCAACATTGCAGGCTTAGATTATAGTTTTTCGGGCTTAAAAACCTCTTTTCTCTACTTCCTACGTGATCAAATAAAAGAAGACCCTGACTTTATTGAGCACCATAAAGAAGATTTAGCAGCTTCATTAGAACGCACTATTGTTGACATTCTGATGAAAAAGTTAGACTTGGCTGTAAAGCAAACAGGCATCACGCATGTTGCCTTGTCGGGAGGCGTATCAGCAAACACTGGCTTAAGAAATGCCTTTAAAGAACGAGCTGAGAAAAAAGGATGGGACATTTATATTCCACGATTCTCATACACCACCGACAATGCGGCCATGATTGCCATAACGGGGTATTTCAAGTATCAAGACAAAGATTTCTGCCCCATTGATAAGCCAGCTTATTCAAGAACCATATTATAAAACTAACACGCTGAACTATACCCATGCGTTATGAGTCAAACATAATATAGGTAACTATTGTTAGCTTACATATTTGTCTGAATGACTCAACATTACAAAACAAAATCCAGACCATAAGGTCTGCTAACCCAATAACCCAGATACGAAATGGATTTAGATCTCAAACTCGTAAGTAAAGAAATTAACGAAATCATGTGGCGCGAGTGCAAAACACTTGCTACCGCTGAAAGTTGTACTGCAGGCCGCATTGCCAGCGTAATAACAGCCGTACCAGGCAGTTCTAACTATTATAAAGGTGGCCTCGTGTGCTACGCTGATGAGGTTAAAGAAAACCTTTTGGGCGTTGACGCTCAAGTAATTGAAGAGCAAACACCTGTTTGCGAAGAGGTGGTACGTCAAATGGTTTTGGGTGCCAACAAGTTATTTAACACCGATTATGCTGTTGCCATTAGCGGTTATGCAGGCCCTGGTGGCCCAGATGGAGGCAAGGCTGGCGTTATTGTAGGCACCATATGGATTGCTGTTGGCAATGCCGACCACATTGTTACTCGCATGATTGAGGAGGATAATGGACGCGACAAAAACTTAGCTTCTGCCACAAACATAGCCATGCACATGTTGCTTGACTACATCAAGGGCAAAGAAGCTACCGAAGAGGCTCAAGAAGCCTAATTTCGTAGACAAAGATTTTTGTAAAGGATTGAGTACATAACCATATGTTTACTCAATCTTTTTTTTGCAAAAAACGGAAAAAAAGCAAAAGAACTTTGCTATTAATCAAAAAGTTTGTACTTTTGCACCTCGGAAGCGGGTAACACGTCTGTCACGTTGGTTAATTTAAGGAATACCACCCCAAGATTACGCAACAACAAACACCTGAAACCCAACGAACGGAGATTTCTGTTACAACATCCACTTCAAACTAATCAATCAACAAAGAAACAAAGCGAAAGCAATGTCTAAGATTTGTCAAATTACAGGAAAAAAGGCCATGATTGGCAACAACGTTTCTCACTCGAAGCGCCGCACAAAGCGCTCGTTTGACGTAAACTTGTTCACTAAAAAGTTCTACTACGTTGAACAGGATTGTTGGATCAGCTTGCGTATCAGCGCTGCTGGCTTGCGCCTTATCAACAAGGTCGGCTTGGA
This sequence comes from uncultured Prevotella sp., assembly GCA_900546605.1. Taxonomy (GTDB): domain Bacteria; phylum Bacteroidota; class Bacteroidia; order Bacteroidales; family Bacteroidaceae; genus Alloprevotella. Next base: position 512 of record URDV01000284.1, on the reverse strand, counting down.
TGCCGCACTCACAAGTGCTGTAGCCAAGGGATATTGCGATTGGAAAAATATTAAAGTAATCGGCTAAAACTGTAGAATACAATGGCTGGAAAGAAAGCTAAAGGCAATCGCGTTCAGGTTATCCTTGAATGCACAGAAATGAAGGAAAGCGGACTCCCTGGAACTTCACGTTACATCACGACTAAGAATCGTAAGAACACTCCCGAACGTTTGGAGTTGAAGAAGTACAATCCCATTCTCCGCAGAATGACCATCCACAAAGAAATTAAATAAACCACAGTAAACCATGGCAAAGAAAACAGTCGCAACGCTCCAAGAAGGTAAGACCGACGGACGTTCATACACCAAGGTAATCAAGATGGTAAAGAGCCCCAAAACTGGTGCTTATATCTTTGACGAACAGATGGTTCCTAACGAAGCCGTTAAGGACTTCTTCAAGAACTAATTGTGTTCTTCCCATCTTTTTAATGTAGCTAATTTCTTCTATAAGAACGAAGCAACATATAGCCATT
>URDV01000283.1 GCA_900546605.1 uncultured Prevotella sp. | reverse complement strand
GCTCGGCAAACTTACCTGTTAACCCGTTAACTTGTCAACTTGTTTACTAATTCCGTCAACGCGTTAACTTATTCTTTTGCCATTACTAAATGACACACTCTCAGTCAACATCGAAATAAATATTGACACTTTTGTAAACATCAAATTGTTGCACCGCATCGCGAGCTGAAAGTAAGGTGTGACGTACCCCCGATGCAGAAAAACTGGGAGAAACCTTGAGCATAATTTTGCGAATGTATTGTAGCTGAACACGCGACACCAGTGGCCGTTCAGGCCCTAAAAGGTCATCATGAAAGTAGGGACGTAGCAATGACGCCAAGTGCAAGGCCGCATGTTCCACAACATCGTCTTTGCGATGCTTTAGGTAGATGCTTATGAGCCGATAAAATGGTGGAAAATGAAATTGTTCACGTTCAGCCAATTGCGCATTATACATTGACACATAGTCAGCTCGCACCACTTGGTGTATGATGGGGTTATCAGCTTGGCGCGTTTGCAACACCACTTTGCCACGTTTACCACGTCGGCCCGCACGTCCTGCCACTTGACTTAGCATTTGAAAGGCTCGTTCATAGGCTCTAAAGTCAGGCAAATTAAGCATTTGGTCGGCATTCAGTATGCCCACTACGCGCACATGGTCAAAGTCTAAGCCCTTAGTTACCATTTGGGTGCCAATGAGCAGGTTGGCATTGCCGTGAGCAAAGCGTTCGATAATGCGTTCATAAGCCGAGCGGGTGCGTGTGGTGTCAAGGTCCATACGCTCAGTTGTGGCTTCGGGAAAAATGTTTTGTGCTGCCGCCTCAATCTTTTCGGTGCCATACCCCATGTCGCGTAGCTCGGTGCCTTCACAGCAAGGGCAGTGTTGCGGAATGTTGTATTGTGCCCCACAATAGTGACACACCAATTTGCCCAATCGTTGGTGGTAAGTAAGGGTGACATCGCAGCGTGTGCAACGAGGTGTCCATCCGCAGTCCTTACATTCAAGCACAGGCGAATAGCCACGTCGGTTTTGAAACAGAATGGCTTGTTCACCTTGTGCCAATGCGGTGTGTACCTCAGTGGTAAGTAAGGGCGAAAAAGGTGTTTTCATTAATTTCTTCCGTTGCAACTCCTTTACATCCTCTACTACAATTTCAGGCAATTGCACGTCGCCATAGCGATGTAGCATTTTAACCAATCCATATTTGCCATTAAGGGCATTGTGGTAGGATTCGATGGCAGGTGTTGCTGTGCCTAATAACACCTTGGCTCCTAACTGAGTGGCTAACACAATGGCGGTGTCACGACCATTGTAGCGTGGGGCGGGGTCTTGCTGCTTGTAGCTGGTTTCGTGTTCCTCGTCAACAATTACTAAACCTAAATTATTGAATGGTAGAAATATGGAAGAGCGTACACCTAAAATGAGTGGATAAGGTTGCGATGAGAGTTGATGCTTCCACATTTCAACTCGCTCGTTGTCGGCAAACTTAGAATGGTAAACTCCCATTTTGCTACCAAACACGCGGCCCAACCTGTTAGTTAGTTGTGTGGTAAGGGCTATTTCGGGCACAAGGTAAAGCACTTGCTTGCCTTGAGCCAATGTTTCGCGAATGAGTTGAATGTAAACTTCCGTCTTTCCGCTTGAGGTAACACCATGCAGCAAACACACATTTTTATGTTTAAACACATCAACAATTTCGTCATGTGCCTTTTGTTGCTCAGCACTCAATGGTTTGGCTAATAGCGGACTGCCCTCCATGCGTTCATTAACTGACAGCAAGCGGCTTTGCTCCACCTCATACACTTCAAGTATGCCGCGTTTGCGTAATGCTGCCAATGCTGCGTTGGCATTGGGTTCTTGGCACAAGTCATGCCGACTGACAGGTTGCAGCAGTTGTGCGTTGTGTAGGGTGATGGCAGTTGTGGCCTTCGATAGGTCAAGGTAACGAACGAGGAGTTTTGCTTGCGCTGTGGCACGTGTTAAGCTATTGAGAGCTTGGTGCAACGAAGCTTCTGACTGAAATGCAGGGGTAAGCCTCACGTAAGCCGCTTTGCGTGGTTTATAGGTGTGAGCTATTGACTCGCGCACAATGATGGCTTCCAACTCCATGAGCCTTTTGATGGGGCGCATTATGTTATGTAGCCCCAAAGCCTTCTCAATGTCAATAAGGTTTTTACCCTTATCATCGTCAAGTGCCTCTAAAATGGCTCGTTCGCGTTCAGACAATTCAATGTTGTTGGCTTCAGCATCAAATTCAGCATTACGCATGAGCGTTGTTTCGCTCTCTAACTTTAGCCCCGTGGGTAATGCAGCCTTCATTACCTCGCCCATGGTACACATATAATATTGTGCTATCCATTGCCAAAGTTTAAGTTGCGAGGGCAGAATGATAGGGGTCGGGTCTATTACATCGCTAATAGCTTTTAACTTTACTCCCGGACACGGGTTGTCGTTCAACATAGCCACCACAATGGCTGTGTAGTAACGCTTGGGGCCAAATTGCGCTATGACGCGTGTGCCCACACTTACTTTATCGGCCAATTCAGTCGGTAACAAGTAGGTGTAGGTGCTGCCTACTGCAAGTGGAAGTAAAAGTGAAAGGTACATTATGAGTATGAATAGGTCGTTGGCGAAGTGAGTTAACAATTATGCTATTGAAGTTTCGGATTTAGCAAGGACGGGCTGAATCATCGTGCAAGGCGAATGCAATCAAGCTTGCTTGAATTGCTGAGCCGCAGCCGATGATGTCAATAAAAGCCCAGTGGAGCATATTGCAAGCGAAGCGACACCCTGGGGGTCGGATTTAGCAAGGGCGGGCTGAAGGCCCAATGGAGCACATAGCCCAGGGCAAGC
>URDV01000282.1 GCA_900546605.1 uncultured Prevotella sp. | reverse complement strand
GTACCTTTGCGGCGGCTCCCTCTGAAGCTACCTTTGCCATATCGTGGTTGACCATAATCTTTACAAGTTCCTCGAATGAGGTTGTATTAGGATTCCATCCGAGCTTAGCCTTAGCCTTGGTAGGGTCCCCCAAGAGATTAACAACATCAGTTGGACGGTAGAAGTCGGGAGACACCTCTACAAGAGTTTTGCCGATAAGGTTCTCTGGTCCGCTTACGCAAATCCCCTTCTCGTTCTCATCCTTACCCTCCCATTTCAATTCGATACCCACGTAATGGAAGGCAAGCTGTGCAAACTCACGCACACTGTGCTGAACACCAGTAGCGATGACAAAGTCCTCTGGCTTTGGAGCCTGAAGTATGAGCCACATGCACTCAACATAGTCCTTGGCGTAACCCCAGTCGCGGAGTGAGTCAAGATTGCCAAGATAGAGTTTTTCCTGCAAGCCTTGAGCAATGCGAGCGGCAGCAAGAGTAATCTTGCGTGTAACGAATGTCTCGCCACGACGCTCACTCTCATGGTTAAATAGGATACCATTGCAGCAGAACATATTGTATGCATAGCGATACTCCTTAATAATCCAGAAGCCATACTGCTTGGCTACGGCATAGGGAGAGAAAGGATGGAAAGGAGTGTTTTCGTTTTGTGGTACTTCCTCTACCTTACCGTAAAGCTCGGATGTAGAAGCTTGATATATCTTACATGTATTGGTTAGTCCTACTTTACGCACAGCCTCGATGATACGGAGAACACCAACAGCATCAACATCAGCGGTGAACTCAGGAGAGTCGAAGCTAACCTGCACATGGCTCTGTGCAGCAAGATTGTAAATCTCTGTAGGACGCACCTCTGACACAACACCAACGATAGACATAGAGTCGCCAAGGTCGGCATAATGAAGATGAAAGTGTGGTTTTCCCTCAAGATGAGCAATTCGCTCGCGATAATCGACTGACGAACGGCGAATAATGCCATGTACATCATAACCTTTTTCCAACAGCAACTCTGCCAAATAAGAGCCATCCTGACCTGTAACGCCCGTGATAAGGGCAATATTCTGTTTACTCATAACTTAATTTGAAGCAATGTTATATTATCTTCTCTACCATTCAAAATCAAATCTCTCAATGTCTTCCTCCACAAGCGGATTGCCTATCTGTACCTCAATGAAAGTCAAGTCCGTTATGGCTTTTATAGCATGATAATGTCCGAGTGGGATGTTCATCACCTCACCACGTTTAACCTCTTTACGCTTACCATCCATGGTATAATATGAACATGGGTAATAATCGCTCCTCCTAAATTCTTCCTAAATATAGTTGCAAGCCTCGCCAGGAAAGGTACTTGGACATGCCAAATTATATTTTGCATAGTCGAGAAATAGGTCGACAAAATCCCATAACAATGTAAGAAATATGCTGACTGCTTATCACTATCAGAGAGTAATGCAGACATATTTTCAGGCATTGGCAGCTCTGCTCTGATACTTCCCTTAAGCTTTCTAACTTTTGGGAGACCATACTTCACGTCAACAATATAAATAAGATGAACTTTACAACCTTCTTTTTCTATCCATTGTCTTGAAGTATCTATAAAAGTATCTACTCCTGTTTGAGCTGTAGATAGCACAGAAAACATTACTACATCTAATTTGTTGATATCTGAAGCCATTTTGTTATATTATCTAATAAGGTGGTAAATGCTTGTCCTAAATAGAGCTTCGGTTCTTTTCTATGGACGCTTACATAGAGTGGTAAGTAGCCTTCTTGATCTTCAAATGAGTGATTTGCGTCGTCAATCGCAATAGAGAAGAAATTAAAATGCTGGTATTTTAAAAGTGTACACTCTATTCCTTTTTGGTGTTCGATATAATTAAGCAAGTTGTCGTTTTTTGCATAAGCAATAAAGATTGGACAGCGAATACTCTGCAGATATTTTTCCGGGTTATAGCGAGTGGCTGCAAGTAGGCGTGCGTCGTTTTTGAATGGTTCTGTTTGACTTTTTACAAATTCTTGCTGTGTTTGTACACCAAAGGATGAATTAATCAAACTCGCATGCTGCTGATAAATCTTAGCCATTTCCTTTTGCAATTCTTTTATTGCCTGCTTATCTCTTGGTTCAGAAGCTAATATGCGAGCTATTCGGTAAATCATGTACCTAAGGATATTACTTTCTGAATATGAGTGCCACTTAAAAAAAGGAGTGAGACGCGACATAATTTGTTCGTAATATACTTGCTCTCCTTTCACCCCCATAGTAGCCAGGAGTAGAAGTTGTTTTACCTCCGTGTTTCTTGATGCCTCGATAATAGCAACTGAACCTCCTTCACTATGCCCGATAACGCCCACGGGGTGTGAAGCGAAACGTTCGTCGGACTTCAGGAAGGCTAAAGCATCATGAAGGTCGTCAGCTGCATCATACATGGTATAACGACCTTCGTGAGGCTGATTTCCTTGAAGGGTGTCGGAGTAACTGCGGTTGTCATATCTGAACGTTGTGTATCCCTTACGGTTTAAAGAATCAGACAACGCTTTAAAGAAGCCAACATAGTCCCGATTGAAAGCTTGTGGTGGCGTTACTAAGACCAATATAGGTGATTGCTGTGGTGCTTCTGCTACTTGTGAAACAACTCCCTGAAGTTTCATCTTCTCTTTGAGTATAGGGAAAGATACTTCAATTTGTCTAATTGTTTGTGCATCAATGGGCATAATACTGCCTAACAATAAACAGAAAGCAGTAAAATAATACTTCAATTCTTGACATCGAATTAGAGTCTTCATAATCGATATTTGTAAACACAAAACTCCACCCTTCTTTAATAAGAAAGATAAGTAACTGTTCAAAATTAATTTTATAAA
>URDV01000281.1 GCA_900546605.1 uncultured Prevotella sp. | reverse complement strand
GTAAAGCATACTTACTTGTTAACCTGTCAACTTGTTAACCCGTTAACCTGAAATTCCGCCAACGGGTTATAATTAAAAAAAGATACTCGCGATGAAGAAAACACTCTTACTCTTTGCGCTTGCCACAATGATGGTAGCAAGCAGTTGTGCAAAAAAGCCTACAGTAGTTCAAAATGCTACAGTTCAAAGTAGTGAAAAGGCTGCGCAGAATCAGTCAAAAGCTGCCTATAACGTAAAGACAATTCCTACGACCTTGGCAGGTAAAGATGTGGTAAGTGCCATTGCTGCCAATTACAAAGGCAAGGTGGTGCTGATTGATTTTTGGGCCACGTGGTGTGGACCTTGTCGCATGGCCATGAAGCAAATAGACGACATTAAGTCCGATTTGATGAAAAAGGGATGCGTGTTTGTTTACGTAACGGGTGAAACTTCACCTTATGCCGACTGGCAAGGCATGATAAAAAATATTGCTGGTGAACATTATCGCTTGACAGACAAACAGTGGGGCGAAATGTGTAATAGCTTAAACATACCAGGCATTCCTGCTTATTTGCTCCTTAATAAAAAGGGCGAGAAGGTATATGATAACCTTGAACAAGGTGGTTACCCAGGTAGTGAGGTGCTGAAGAATAACATAGAGGTGGCCTTGACTGACTAAAATTTAAATGAAAAAGACGATTGCTATGTTGGTAGCTGCCGTTGTGGTGGCTATAGGCATGACACGGGCGCTTGCTCCTAAGCGTGCTGCTGAAGCTGAGGCTGCTGAACAGCGTTGGCAAAGTAATAATGAAGAACAGGCCCATGATGAGCGTAATGGGTGGGGAAATGCTGAGACTGCGCAAGAGACTTTAGATGACGATGTTGAAAACACGGCTGGTGCGGGTGTTGAAATACCTGTGTACAACAGTAGTCGTGGTGGACAGCTGATTCGACACACGGGATACACGGTGAGCTACGATGCAGACTTTAAAACTCCACAATGGGTGGCATGGACTTTGACATCGGGTAAAGCGCAAGGTAATGAACCTCGTTATGACAAATTTCAGCCAGACCCCATGGTGCGTGGTGCTAAGGCTTATCCTAAAGACTACACCAAGAGCGGTTATGATAGGGGACATATGGCTCCTGCTGCTGATATGAAGTGGAGTAGGCAAGCTATGGTGGAGTCATTCTATATGACCAATGTGTGTCCGCAAAATCGTAACTTGAATCGTGGCGATTGGAAGGAGTTAGAGGAACTTGAACGTGACTGGGCTTTGCGCTATGGAACAGTGAGCATAGCTGCTGGGCCTATTTACTATCAAGGTAAGGCAAAACTGCGCATTGGTGCTAACCAAGTGGCGGTGCCCGATGCTTTCTTTAAAGTGCTGTTAGTGGGGTATCCGCGTAGCCCTAAGGCTTATGGCTTTGTGTTTAAAAACGAGGCTGGTAGCCGTGCGCTAAGTTATTACCAACTGACGGTTGACGAGGTAGAAAAACTCACGAATATGGATTTCTTCAGTCAATTGCCGGATAAAGTAGAGAACAGAATAGAAAAAGAAAAACCTGCGATACGATAATAATGAATATTCAAGCATTTAGCAAAGCATATATGTTTGGGGTGGCAATGTTTTTAACAGGCGTTGTGATGTGTAACGTACAAATGCAAGCGCAGTCTTCAACCGATTCTTTGACGGCCGATGAAATGGAAACTCTCATTGTTAATGCCATAAAAGAAGAACAACAACAGCGCACTTTTCGCAAAGATGCACGTGCTTATCGTTACCGCGTTAGTTTAACTGATAAAAAGAATTGTGGATATAGCATCAAACATCCCGAGGCTTTTTTGTCAGCCAAAGCTATAGCTCGACGTAATCGTTATGGACTCAAGGTAGATGCTTATGACTTGCCAGTGTCGCCCCAATATGTGAAACAAATAGTTAATTTGGGTGGCCTGCGTTTGCACAACATGAGCAAATGGAACAATACCATAGTGGTTGAAACGGCTGATACATTAAAAATGAATCAAGTAAAGCAGTTGCCGTTTGTGAAATCCGTTTGTTGTGTATGGCAAAGTCCTGATAGTGTTGAGGTGGTAGATAACTCAAAACGTGCTGACGAGGTGAGTAACTTGCGCGATACCTTGCTCGCCCCTTATTATGGCTATGGGCAGAACCAAGTAGCTATGTTGAAAGTTGACCAATTGCACCAAGCAGGCTACAAGGGAAAAGGGGTAACAGTGGGAGTAATTGATGGTGGCTTTTACAATGCCGACTTAATGAAAGGTATTGACCAAAAACACATATTGGGAACGCGCAATTTTGTTCGTCCCGATAAGAGTGTTTATGAAGAACTTGACCATGGCATGATGGTGCTGTCGTGCATGGCTGCCAATGAACCTCATTATTTGGTGGGTACGGCTCCCGAGGCCAATTACTACTTGCTACAGAGCGAGGATGGAGAGAGTGAACAACTCATTGAAGAAGATAATTGGTGTGCTGCCCTTGAGTATGCTGATAGCATTGGATGTGACGTGGTAACAAGTTCATTGGGTTACTATCACTTTGACCATTCGTACATGAACCATAGCTATGCAGACCTTGATGGCCGCACTGCCCTTAATAGCAAAAGTGCATCGTTGGCAGCCAGCCGTGGCTTATTGGTGTTGAATAGTGCTGGTAATAGTGGACGTGGCACGTGGAAAAAAATTGGTTTCCCCGCTGATGCTTGTGACATGATAACAGTGGGCGCGGTGGATAGTGTAGGGTTGAACACGACCTTTTCATCAATAGGCAATAGTGCTGATGGACGCATTAAGCCTGATGTGATGGCACAAGGCGAAATGTCGATGGTTTATGATGACGATGGCACTGTGGTGGG
>URDV01000280.1 GCA_900546605.1 uncultured Prevotella sp. | reverse complement strand
GTCTATGATCTTTGGATAACATGATTATATTGCCACGGACTTATGCAACTGTGCCGTTTTCTGTGCATCCGTTCTTGTGTCCTTGGGGTTTCCGATTGCGTCTAAGCCTCCCTCATAGCAGATGCCGATGGAATACTTGTTGTGGTTCACGCAGTGGGCACCAATTTGTTCAATAGGTCTGCCGTTTTCTACTGTTCCGTCACGACGGACAACATAGTGATAGCCGATTGTGCGCTAACCGCGAGCCTTGTGCCATTGTGTAATGTCTTTTGCCGAGCTCAGTTGGTTGGGACGAACCGCAAAGCAGTGTATAATGATAAGTGTAACTGTTCTCATGATTCTTCGTTTTTGTTGTTTGATACTTTTCCGCTGTGATTATCCAATCCTGCCAAGGCTGCACTGAAAGTAAGCAGTTCACCAAAGGCTGTCAATACAGTTGGGTCGATGTAACCTTTTGGGGGAATGAACATGGCGGAGATTATTAACCCTACACCAAGCACAGCCAGTATGAACGAGGCTGCAAGGTGCAATTTTGTATGTCTGAATTTCTTGATTGCCATAAATGTTGTTTTTTAATTCAGTAGCCACCACATATAAAAGGTGGCTACCTAAAATGTTAGTTGATGTATTCCAATTATTCCTTGCTGTCTGTGTCGACAGGTTTATCGTTCAGTTGGTTGATGTCTACAAACGATGCAACCTTACGTATTGAAACAGAATCCAAGGCATACGAACGCTTTTGGTTCGGCCAGAAACGGAGGTGTACTTTCATCACGTTGTCGGCAGTGAACTCCTTTTCAGTAGGGCTGCCGTAGGTCTCAGGACTCAGATAGAACGTGCCGAGGTCTCCGAAGCGCACACGCTTGGAGTCTTTCACAAGCTCCACTAGACAGTCGCATGCTGCCATCAATACGCCGAGGATAGTTGCACGGTCGAAAGGTGAACCGTGGTTGCTGATGTGCTGTGCAAACTCCTCCGTAGAGAGGGTTTCTGTGTAGACGAAGCGTCCGTACCATCTGCCGTATGCAGCAGAACTCTTGTTGTTGTTCTTGTACTTTTTTGTAATTAACTTTGCCATAATATTTTGATTTTTAGATGCTGTACATGTTTACAATTCTCGTTGCTATCATGGATAGCGTGCTTGCAAGCGGACAACCTTTTATCGGATGTCTGATGCAAAAGTACAACATTGGCAGAGCGAAATCAAGCGTATGTAAAAACGGGAAAGTGGCGTGGAAAAACAAAGGTGAACCACACTATGTATGCAGTTCACCTCAAAATGGCGTTATAAAAGGACTTTCACTAAGCATGTTTGCGTAGCTCTAACTCTTTGTAATAATCCGTTCCGTGGAAAATTCCAAGCACCTTTAGAAAATCCTGGATGAACAAATCATTCTTCCAACACTCTCTTTTAAACTTGCTTGAATTAGGTTCTGTGGAAAGTTTATTGCGAAAATCATCCATCGTTCGAGTAAGGCGGTTGTGGAATGTGCGCTCGGTTACATCAAGTTCTTCTGTTAAAACATTCTTGTTGATGTACTCAAAGAAGGGTTTCTTGCACTTCTCTTTGAAAACGTAGCTTCCCAATTCCTCCCATTCAACAATAATGAAGAAGTAGGCTATTAAATCTATCTGTTCATTGTAGTCGCCTTCAAGCCTTTCAGTCGGCAACGCGCCAAAGAACTTTTGGTAGATACAATGGAAACAATCGGACAGTTTGTTGACATCGACAAAAGGGCGAAAGAGATTTAAAACACGAGTATTCTCATTGCTCTTAGGCAAAATATCAACGAGTTTGCTGTGTATTTCATCCATTTCCCTTGCAATCTTTGCCTGTTCCTTTGCTACTTCTCCTTGCCTTTTTACCAAGACAATATATCTATCAAGCAGTTGCTGCGTCATGTTTGTAGAAATAACTACGCCAGATGCTCTTGCACGTCTGCCAATGCCTGTTGTTGGACGTAATTTGCCGTTTCCTTTTGGCTTGCCGTTTCTTGTGCAGCACACCGAAATACCACCCGAACCAGTGATACCAACGGGAACATCAAATATAGTGGTTACAACACCTTGTGTCCCAATAGGTCTTATTGTTGGACCAAAAACATCAGCAAGTTTGATTGGATAAAGGTCGGGGATTTTTTGCATAACTCCAACCACATAGCCTTTTCTGCGCAACTTCATTATGTCAGCTTTGGTTACAATGCGGAGTTCTGCGTCTGCGAGCCGTCTAAAGCGTGGATTTATAAAAGGAAACACTCTTGATGACTTGCCTGCATCAAGCAACTTAACTTGAACTGAAATTCTCGATGGCTTGCTAAAATCAGCCAATTTCACTTTAACTGTTTCGCATCGGTTCAAACGATGATTTGTTAATAGATAACTCATAATACACATATTTAGATTGTTAAACAAAAACTTCCTTTTTGCTCAACCATTACAGGCGCAAAGAATCTCTTTCCTTTGCATCGCTTCCTGTGCTCCTATATATGTGTGAAATTGTAGTGCTACAAATATACAGAAAGTTATCCATTCTGCCAAACTTTCAGATACTATTTTTAGAAAGTTGGCAACTTTCCCATGGAAATTAGGCAACTTTCTATGAGAAATTAGGCAAGTCTCTGTTTTTTAACCCCATAAAATTCGAGAGGTTTAGAAATGAAGCAGGATTGAATGCTTTTACGATGTCGCCTACAAAATGGGTAGAATCCACTAATGCATCGGATTGAAAGCTATATCTGGAAGATATGGAGGTACATACGCTATTTCAGACATTGCTTTTGAATTTGCATCATGGGTTCCCATAGAATTTAGTTACACATGAGCAAGCTGTCATGAAGTATGCCGATGAAGCGGATGTACTCAACATAGCCATGTTCGGTATGACG
>URDV01000279.1 GCA_900546605.1 uncultured Prevotella sp. | reverse complement strand
CTTGGCAAACTTACCTGTTAACCCGTTAACTTGTCAACTTGTTTACTAATTCCGCCAACGCGTAGCATTAAAAAAGAAGTATCCCGTAGGATCAAACACAACATACATTTTGCCCATAGCTATGTTCGCATTTCATACCGAATCATACTGAAAAGACACAGAAAAATACTCAATGGTAGATGAGCATAGTACTCAATGGTAGATGAGCATAGTACTCAATGGTACTTGAGCATAGTACTCAATGGTACTTGAGCATAGTACTCAATGGCACTTGAGTATAGTACTCAGTAGCACTTGAGTATTATATTGCCTTTTCAGCGCAAAATCAATACTCTTGAAAACTAAGTATCTGCTTATTTATACCGCTTAAGAACATAATCATATATCAACCACCATCCCCAACATATTACCACCCACTCATTCATGACACTATCACCCATTCATCCCAATTATTGGGTCACATATTATCGTCCCATACTGCGTCTTGGCATTCCCATAGCCATTGGTCAGATAGGAGTTATCATCATGGGGTTTGCTGACACCATGATGGTAGGACAATTTAGCACACAAGCTTTAGCAGCAGCCTCATTTGCCAATGCCGTGTTCAACCTTATAACCTACATGCTCATGGGTTATAGCTACGGCATCACCCCCATCATCAGTTCACTCGTTGGCCGCCATCAACACATTGAGGCTGGAGCCACCATCAAGTATGGCATAGCTTGTAACCTTATCTTTGCCCTTGTGCTACTCATGGTGTTGCTCATAGGCTATTTTATGATACCCCACATGGGGCAACCTACCGAAATTTTGCCCTTAGTGCGTCCCTATTATCTCACCCTTAGTGTATCCATAGTATTCGTAGCCCTATTCAATGCATTGCGCCAATTTACCGATGGTTTGTCTGATACATCCATCGGCATGTATGCCATTTTAACGGGTAATGTACTCAACATCATAGGCAACTTTTTGCTCATTTACGGCATTGGGCCATTTCCACGCCTCGGTTTGTTAGGTGCAGGCCTCAGCACCATGACAGCTCGCATCATTATGACCCTCATCATGGTAGCAGTGTTCTGTTTTCGCCCACGTTATAGCATTTATCGCCAAGGCTTCAAACAAGCCACTTGGCACGTAACCCAGTTGCTACGCATCAACAAGCAATCATGGCCCATAGCCTTACAAATGGGCATGGAGAGTGGTGCCTTTACCGTGAGCGGCATCATGGCAGGATGGCTCGGTGCTGTTGACCTTGCCACCTATCAAGTAATGATAACCATCGGAGGCTTAGGTTTTTTGCTCTACTATAGTTTTGGTTCAGGCATAACCATACGTGTAGCACATTTTTATGGTCAATCAGACTGGTTGAGTGTACGTCGCACAGCACGTGCGGGCACATACATTTTATTAGGCATGGCATTCTTGTCTTCCTTTATATTCCTTTTTGCAGGCGAATACATCATACGTGCCTTTACCTCTGACCCCTTGGTACAAGCCATGGCGCTTACCCTCATACTCCCCCTCATACTTTATCAGTTGGGCGACTCTATGCAAATATGTTTTGCCAATGCTCTACGTGGCACTTCACACGTTATGTCAATGATGTGGATAGCCTTTTTTAGCTACATTGTTGTCAACATTCCTGCTGGTTACTTATTTGCATTTCCCCTACACTTGGGCATTGTGGGGCTATATTTAGCCTTCAGCTTAGGACTGATTGTTGCTGCGGGATTGTTTTGCTGGCAATTTTATAGTGTAATGAAACGTACTGAACAGCCACTTAACTAATCACAGGCAAACGGCATGTATATATCATAAATAAGTAAGTAGGTGTTCAAAATTATTTTTACATGGAAAGTGCATAATCAGGATGCTGATGTGCTTCCCATGTGAAAATAATATCTTTTGAACATCTATTTACTTTTCAAAGTACAACAAAAAGCATTAGGGGGAGGCTAAAAACAACATTTTTAGCCTCCCCCTAATGCTTTTCTGCGTAAGGATTAACCTAAACTATTGAGTAGTGCGCTCAAATTGGTAGTGAACAAACGCACCGATATGGCCAACAAAATAATGCCAAAGAACTTACGTAACAAGTATATGGCCGAAGGCGAAATAATGCGTTCTACCTTGTCGGTGGCCTTTAGTACCACAAACACAAACACCATGTTAAGCAACAAACCAAATAATATGTTAATGGTAGCATATTCGGCCTTTAATGAAAGCAAGGTAGTAAACGAACCCGCACCAGCCAACAACGGAAACACTACAGGCACCAACGTGGCCGACTTAATAGGTCCCATGTTCTTAAATATCACTACATCAAGAATCATCTCAAGCGACATTAAGAAAATGACCAACGAACCTGCCATGGCAAACGACTCAATGTCTACATTGAACAAACGTAACATGGCGTCGCCTGCAAAAAAGAAACCCAACAATAAGGCAAACGATATAATCGTTGCTTTCCATGCATTGACAGGGCGCCCCTGCTGCTTCAAACTAATAAAGATGGGGGTGGAACCCAACACATCAATTACGGCAAATAACACAACAAAGGCACTTGCAATCTGCTGCACGTCAAGACGCGAAAAGATGTAAGATAGTGACATAAGCTATAATTTTATCGGTTCTTTTAGGGGCACTTTGCATCAACTTATCACCTATAACTTTCATTTTGACACTTTGCACCCGTTGTAAATCATTATTTTTTGTGCAAATATATAACTTTTAGTCAACACCCACACCACATTTGTTTCTTTTTAATGCATGAAGTTCACTTTCAATAATCCATCTTACTGAAATCGTCTAAGCCATTGAAAGTTTCACACTTTCGACTATTTAATAATGGTAAAAGAATAAGTTGAGAAATGTTTCATACAAAGTAAGACCAAGAAGGGGCTTCTATAAGGAGTAATG
>URDV01000278.1 GCA_900546605.1 uncultured Prevotella sp. | reverse complement strand
TCTCCTCTTTGCTTATAGCACCAAACGACATGGCACCTGTTACAAAATGCTTTACTATGTCGTCAACCGACTCTACCTCGTCAACAGGTATGGGGTTGCGCTTAAACTCAAAGAAATCGCGTAAGAAGATGGGGCGCTCTTTGTGATCAACCAAATGGGTAAATTCCTTGAACTTTTTGTAACTACCTAATCGTGTCGCTAATTGCAAGGCTGATATTGTTTCAGGGTTCCAAGCATGCTTTTCACCATCTTTACGATAGCTAAATAGACCTACGTAAGGTAGAAGTCCGTCTAATGAGCGGTCTTCATAACAAGGAGCATAGCCCTCGTCATGGAATTTCACATAGTCGCGTGCTATTTGGTCAAGGTGTACACCTCCGATGGTGCTTGCCGCGGTTCCAAAATAGCTACGCAATAGTTCGTCGCTCAAACCAACAGCCTCAAATATGCGAGCACCACGATAGGAGCGCAAAGTGCTAATGCCCATTTTTGAGAGTACTTTATAAAGTCCTTTGCAAATGGCTTTGATATAGTTTTTCTCAGCTGTTTCATAATTCATCTGCACTTCGCCGCGCTTTACCAAATCGTCTAACACAGCAAAGGCCATATAAGGATTAATGGCACTGGCACCATACCCAATAAGCAATGCGGCATGCATTACCTCACGAGTTTCGCCACTTTCAACCACCAAAGCTGTTTCCATGCGCTTTTGCACAGAAATTAAGTATTGGTGTACAGCGCTAACAGCCAACAATGAAGGTATGGCTGCATGTTCGGCATCTACGCCACGGTCAGACAAAATGATGTAATTAATGCCATCATTTACACTTTGTTCGGCCATGTGGCACAATTTATCCAAAGCCTCTTTTAATCCTTCAGCACCTTTTGCCGACTCAAAGAGCATGGGCAACTTTATGGTATTGAAGCCCTTATAGCGAATGTTGCAAAGTATGTCAAGTTGTCGATTGGTCAATATGGGTTGTGGCAAACGAACCATTTTGCAATGACTCTCGTTGGGCTGAAGAATATTCATGCCCACGGCTCCCACATACTCAGTTAACGACATTACCAACTCCTCACGAATAGGGTCAATAGCAGGGTTGGTTACTTGAGCAAACTGCTGACGGAAATAGTTGAACAACGATTGTGGACGCTCTGACAACACGGCCAATGGTGTGTCGTTACCCATAGAGGCTATAGGTTCGCTACCATTTGTTGCCATAGGAGTTATGGTGCGTTCTATGTCCTCACGCGTGTAACCAAACACACGCAAACGTGTATTAAAGTCGTCAACTGAATTTTCTACCTTACGACCGCTCTTGAGAGCATCTAACTCAATGCGATTAGCTGAGAGCCATTGACGATAGGGATAAGCCTTGGCCAATTGTTCCTTCAACTCGCCATCATAATACACCTTACCCTCTTGCGTATCAATCAAAAGGATCTTGCCTGGTTGCAAGCGTCCTTTTTCTTTAATATCGCCAGCCTCAAAACTGATAACGCCAGCTTCAGAAGCTACCACCATCGTGTCATTTTTGGTGATGAGGTATCGTGCAGGACGCAAGCCATTACGGTCAAGCATGCCTCCCGCATAACGTCCATCACTAAAGAGCAAAGCTGCAGGGCCATCCCATGGTTCCATTAAGATGGAATGATATTCGTAAAAAGCCTTTAAATCCTCCGATATAGGATTTTTATCATTAAAACTTTCAGGCACCAACATAGCCATGGCATGTGGTAGGCTAAGGCCCGACATGACTAAAAATTCAAGTACATTATCAAGCGATGCAGAGTCGCTCATGTTGGGCTGAATGATGGGACTAATATTCTTGACATCGCCCAATGAATCGGTCGACAATACTGACTCACGTGCTTCCATCCAAGCACGATTGCCACGGATGGTGTTGATCTCACCATTATGTGCTAACAAGCGGAAGGGTTGCGCCAAGCCCCATGTAGGGAAGGTGTTGGTGGAGAAGCGTGAATGAACAATAGCCAGTCCGCTCGTAAAATAAGGTTGAGTTAAATCAGGAAAATACTCGCGCAATTGGGTTGACGAGAGCATTCCCTTATAAACAATATTTTTTGACGATAGCGAGCAAATATAAAAGTCTTTATTTGTAACGCGTTTTTCAACTCTTTTGCGAATTAGGTAGAGTTTCAACTCTAACGAAGTAGCATCGCCACCTGTAATAAACACTTGCTTTACATCAGGCTCAGTAGCCAAAGCATCCTTGCCTAATATGCAGGAATTTGTGGGCACAGCACGCAGATGCATCAACGTCAATCCCTCACGCTCTATCTCTTCAATAAAGATGCGAAGAATTTCGCTTTGTGCTGCTTCGTCTTTGGGCAAAAACACAAGTCCTGTACCATAATGTCCCTTTTCAGGAACTGGTATGCCTTGTAGCAAAATAAATTCGTGCGGAATTTGCAATAAAATACCAGCACCATCGCCAGTCTTATTATCTGCTCCTTCAGCGCCACGATGTTTCATGTTCTCGAGGACCTTTAAGGCCGAATCAACCAACTCATGGCTTTTGCCACCATGAATGTTGACTATCATGCCTACGCCACAGGCATCGTGCTCATTTTCTGAGCGATAGAGCCCTTCGTCAAGTCTGTTACCTAATTGCATAATGTCCTTGTATTGTTATTGTGCGTACTTAATTTCATTTGTTCTACTACAATAATTGCAAGCTATCCGCCAACTTTCTATGTCAACACTCGCAACTATCTTTATGCAAAAGTACAATTTCATTTCAAAAACAATGTACATATCATCAAATATTTTTTCATTTTGCTCGTTTTTTATCGCATAAGTTTCATTTTGTAATATAAACAACAAATTATGCACTATTATGTTAATATACAACATTTAATGTATAACCCGTTGGCGGAATTTCAGGTTAACGGGTTAACAAGTTGACAGG
>URDV01000277.1 GCA_900546605.1 uncultured Prevotella sp. | reverse complement strand
ATAGAATGTTCACCAATTAGAACTAAAGCACTCCCTCTATATTACACATAGTTGACTATCTTAATCACTCTTCATTCGTACCTATATTATATAGTAACATCATGCAAAATGGTTTTATCAAAATAGCTGCAGCCATTCCCGCTGTTAAGGTGGCAGATTGCAATTATAATGTTCAACAAATTGAAAACTTCATGGCTACGGCCGAAGGGCAAGGCATTGAAATTTTATGCTTACCCGAGTTAGCCGTTACAGCTTACACATGTCAAGACCTCTTTCAGCAGCAAGTGCTAATTGACGAGGCTGAAACATCGTTGCTCAAACTCATGGAGTTTAGCCGCAACTTAAATGTTACCACCTTGGTAGGAGTGCCTATTACATACAATAGCATGCTCTTTAATTGCGCAGCTGTTATTCAACGCGGTAAAATATATGGCTTGGTACCTAAAACCTACTTGCCCAATTATAAGGAGTTTTATGAAAAACGCTGGTTTACATCAGCCCAAGTGTTAAACGAAGGGGTAGAACTTAGATTCTGTGGACAAACGGTTCCCTTGAACAAAAACCTATTATTTAGCACATCACATTGCACCTTTGGCATTGAAATATGTGAAGACCTTTGGGCTCCCGTCCCCCCCAGCAACCACTTGGCATTAGCTGGCGCCGACATTATATTTAATTTAAGTGCCAGTAATGAGTTAATTGGCAAAGCCAACTATTTGCGAGGATTGGTGTTGAACCAAAGTGCACGACTCTTAGCGGGCTATGTTTATGCAGGTAGTGGCTATGGCGAGAGTACACAAGACTTAGTGTTCAGCGGACGTGTCTTTATTGCCGAAAATGGTTCTCTCTTAGCACAAGCTGAACGCTTTACCATGCATGAACAACTCATTTGTAGTGAAATTGATGTTGAACGTCTGAGAGCTGAGCGCCGCACTAACACCACTTTTGCTAATGCTGTGGCTAATGAGCAAACGCATTCTATGCAAGAGATTGAATTGGAACCCTACACAAGCAATGTGCCCTTTACGTTAACTCGTGCCATTGACGCACACCCCTTTGTGCCTGAGGGTGACGAATTAGACGAACGATGTGAGGAGATTCTGTGCATCCAAAGCGAAGCTCTGGCACGCCGCATTGAACACACACATGCTAAAACGGTAGTTGTGGGCATTAGCGGAGGATTAGATTCAACATTAGCATTACTCGTAGCGGTTCATGCCTTCGACCGCCTTGATCGTGACCGCAGAGGCATTGTGGGCATTACCATGCCAGGATTTGGCACCACCGATCGTACCTACACCAACGCTATCAACCTTATGAAAGAGTTGGGCGTCACGATTCGTGAAATTTCTATTGTGCCTGCGGTCACGCAACACTTTAAGGATTTAGGCCACGACATGGCTATTCACGACCTCACATATGAAAATTCACAGGCTCGCGAACGCACACAAATATTAATGGATGCGGCTGGGCAAATGGGTGGTTTTGTGGTTGGCACAGGCGACTTGAGCGAATTGGCTTTAGGTTGGGCCACTTATAATGGTGACCATATGAGCATGTATGGCGTAAATGCTTCTATACCCAAAACTCTGGTGAAGCACTTGGTTAGTTGGGCTGCCCGCAACATGGCTGATGAGCAAAGCCGCATCACTTTAATGGACATTGTTGACACACCCATTAGTCCTGAACTTATTCCTGCCGACGAACAAGGTAACATTAAGCAAGTAACTGAGGACTTGGTAGGGCCTTATGAATTGCACGACTTCTTCCTATACTACACTTTGCGATTTGGTTTCAGACCACAAAAGATTTATTACCTTGCTTGCAAGGCTTTTGATGGTACGGGCAATGGGTCTTGCTTCACGCCTGAAGTTATACTGAAGTGGTTGCGCACATTCTTCCGCCGTTTCTTCACGCAACAATTCAAACGTTCATGTCTGCCCGATGGCCCTAAAGTAGGTAGCTGCTCACTGAGTCCACGTGGCGATTGGCGCATGCCGTCGGATGCATGCTCTGATGCATGGCTCGCTGACTTGGAGTTGGATAATGAAAATGCGAATGCTGAATAAAATAACTTTTAAAGCATTGATTGCAATGAACAAAATTATATCATTCCTATTTGTGCTTTTAATATCTCTGTCATTACAGGCACAGCAAAAGGCTGAATTCTTTGCCCGTATTCTTCCTGATCGTGAACAAATTTACGCAGGTGACAGCATGCTCGTTTCGGTTGTTCTATATTCCACTTACCCCATTGCCAAGGCTGAATGTTCCACTGATTTTGACGTAAAAGGCAAATGTAGCCAACGCAAGCTCAACATTGACCGCAATGCCACAGCAGGACGTACACGCGAGGGACAAAACGTATACTACACATTGGTATGGAATCAATATGTCATAGTCCCCGAGAAGGTGGGAACATATACTATTCCAGCTCAAAAGTTTAAAGCCACTTTGCAACAAATTGTGCGCATGCCCGACATGTTTGACCAAATGATGGGAGCACGCCCCGAATATCGCAACATCAAAGTGCAAGGTGAAGCCCCAACCTTTAAGTTTGAGGCAACAGAAAAGCCACTTCGATCCACACAAGAGATGATGCGCAACCGAGGTGGAGTGCTTTAAATAGGTAAGTAGGTGTTCAAAATTATTTTTACAAGTACATTTTCGGGCGCAGATATTTCCTGCATTCTCAACCACATAGCCCGCTATAACGCTCTTCGGTACTTCCGTTATCGAGGAACCGAAACACTCGAATGAAGAAAACATCTGCATCCCGATAATGCACTTTCAATGTAAAAATAAAATCGAACACCTACTTAACAAAACTATATACTAACGCGTTGGCGGAATTAGTAAACAAGTTGACAAGTTAACGGGTTAACAGGTAAGTTTGCCAAGTTTTTTAAGTTTCTTGTCATTCTGGCTTTAACATAATAAGTGGTGTAAAGCATAC
>URDV01000276.1 GCA_900546605.1 uncultured Prevotella sp. | reverse complement strand
GGGGTGCATCTGATGCTGGTGTCCCCATTCATGTGAAAGACCCCAAATGGCATCGTTGTCATTATAAACCAATGTCTTGCAATTCAATACACGAGACTCTTGATTGTGATGGAATGACACACCAAAACCGCCTTGGAACATGTAGTAAGTGTAGTTGGTGTAGGCCATTGTGCGGTTGTCGGGCAAACTGTTATACTTAACAAAACCGAGCAACTCATGTTCCCATTGAATCAAAGAGTCGAGTACGTTGATGTACTGACGATAGCCAAGTGAAGTGCCATCAGTAGCCTTGCAATACTTGTGCAAACCATCAGAAGTCCAAACTGAGTGTACCTTCTGGCCGAGAACATCCATGCAGACGTTCTTAGCCTTACCTGTCATTTCGTACATCTCATCATTGGTCTTGTCAGATGAGAGGTAACCATTTATAGTTCCATTGATGAAGTGAACCGTGATTTTGGGTTGCAACTCAGGATTAGCATCGGCATAATAGCATACATAAGCCAAACCATCGTAATCAAAATCGTAGTTGATGACATTCAAACCATTGTGCAAGCTATAAGTAAAGCTCTGAGGATTACCACCATCAAAATTACCACCATCCTTACCAACGTACCAAGCAGTGACAATCATAGGAACACTACCACCTTCGGGTAAGCCTGACACAGCTATAGCATGCTGACCACGGGTAATGTTGATACCAGTAACACCTTGACGCTGGTCGTAATACTTGCCAGGAGCATTCCAAATGTTACTTTGTGTTATATATGATAATTTTGCGGTGTACTCACCCACACGATAGTGTTCATCGTACGTCTTGTTGTAAAGACCAAGGGCGAGATCACGTATAAAGTCATACTTGATGTTTGAAAGTTGGTCTTTTGTTACACCATCCTTCAGTTTTGACAATGAGCTATCTGTAAAGAAAGCATTGTAATCAATGGCCTCACTATTATACTTCAAAAAGCGCATTTCTGCACACGAAGCATTTTTGTTTGAGCCACTGAGCACCTTAATCTGTATAGACTTTACATTGTTTAAGCCTTCGTCACCCAATTTGATGTTGCCACCATTATAACCCATATCTGTGGTTGTGATTAAGGTATAGCCTGTTTCACTTCCACGCTTTGCGTACACCTCAACCTTACCAAAGTTACCATTTGAGTTACCATCCTGACGAGTTACGTACTGAATGTAATCAATGTGCTCGGCATTGTTAAAGTTATAAGTTAAGATAGCAGGATTATTCTCTGATACAACAAAATTGCTAGGAGTCCATTGGCTGTGCCAAAAAGTTGACTCTTTATCGTCATATGAGAGTTGAATGTCTAAACCACTATTCGAAGTGTTAGCTGTAGCCGAAGCTATGGGCACTTTAATATCTTTAGGCAACTCATTAAATGACTCATTGCGACCTTGTGTAATGGTTAAGGTTTCTGTCAAATCGGCCGAAGCATTTTTGAAGGTAATGTGAGCAACACGTTCCTCACCACCTTCGTTATACGTTACGTGTACGTAAACCACACCATTATCAGCCTTGCGAACGTGAGCCCAATCAGCATCCGAAGTCACATCATAGTCTACATTCGAAGTAATGTCATAACAAAGCGTACGTTCATAGTAACTCACCGATTGTGAGTGTGGAGCTACAATTACAGGGTACGCATCGCTTGATAACTTAACCTGTGCCATCAAAGGCTGATAGGTAGAACCTGCTGCAGCCAATACAACACAAGCAAGCACATGCTTTATATTGTTCATTGAATATTCATTTTTTGTTCTCAGCACACGAAAAAGGTTCATCATGCGATGAGGACAGATGTTTAAAATACAAATATTAAAGTATTACCTTCTTTCCGTTTACAACGTATACACCAGTTGTAAGGTTTACTTGCTGTACACCTTCAACTATACCTTGCCAAACCAAATTGCCTGCTGCACCATATACCTTAACTGCTGTGGGAGTAGCTGCAGATAATGTCAACACGCCATTAGCACCCTTCACATTCAAATCATTGTTAGTGTTAACCACTTCACCAATGCCAGTTACAGCTGATGCAAGATCATCATCTGATTTTACAACATAGAATGAAGGTGTGGCTGTCATTGCCAGCTCAGGATAGTATTTGGGCTGCATCTCAACATGAATGCCACTTTGCGGTGTTTTGAAAGCCACATAGCCAGCATAGGTGCTTGAGCTCTTTGCTATGATATCGTCCTCATTAACCTGTTCACCCGCGTTGTTCGAAAATACGAAAGAGGCGCCATCACGATAAGCAGTTAAGTCAAGTACATAAGGAAGTACTAACTTACGATAATCAGAATTGGTTGCAGTCAGCAAATAATAATAACGAGTCCCGTTGATTCTCTTGCTCTTTAACATAGACGAGATGTCAACCTTTAGCGCATCTTTGTCCTGAGGCAAATACTTAATGTTCGTTACCTCATTTGCTGTAGGCAAATATTGATAAGTTAATTTATTGTTTTGGCAAGTGAATGCATAAAACGATGGATCTTCTGAGAGTGAAATTGATGACAATTCGTTGTTTTCAACAGCTAAGTACTTCAACTTCGTAGCCTTCGCAACGTTCAAACGAGTCATCTTATTGTTTTCAGCAAATAATTGACGCAACTGGGTTACGTAACCATTCACATTGAGCGCTGTCAATTCATTGTCGCCACACATCACAACTGAGAGTTCTTCAGAGGCTGTGGTAAGTGATGTCAACTTATTTTCGGCACACTTCAAAACGTCTAAATTACCATTAGAATTGAGTGATAAGCTCGTTATTTTGTTACGGCTTACATTCAAATGTTGCAAGTTCGCTCCTGAGAAAGAGAAGCTTGATGACAATTGATTGCCTGCCAAATTAAGATTCTGCAACTTAGCATTTACTGATGATGAAAGCGCAATCTTTGACAACTGGTTATTTTCACAATTTAAGACAGTTAAAGCAGGACATGTAGACAAGT
>URDV01000275.1 GCA_900546605.1 uncultured Prevotella sp. | reverse complement strand
CTTACTTGTTAACCTGTCAACTTGTTAACCCGTTAACCTGAAATTCCGCCAACGGGTATAAGTTAAGCCATTTTATTTTGTATTGCACTCGGTTTGCACTACTTTGCTTCGCCAAGATAGGCGGCACCTCGGCAATAAAAATAAAAGTCTTGCAGCCTTTTATTTTGTATTGCACTCGGTTTGCACTACTTTGCTAACGCCAAGATAGGCGGCACCTCGGCAATAAAAATAAAAGTCTTGCAGCCTTTTATTTTGTATTGCACTCGGTTTGCACTACTTTGCTAACGCCAAGATAGGCGGCACCTCGGCAATAAAAATAAAAGTCTTACAGCCTTTTATTTTGTATTGCACTCGGTTTGCACTATCTTTGCACCCAAAACATAAAATACAAAACAAAATGGCACAAGAAGACGTTTTTAAGAAAATCGTTTCGCATTGTAAGGAATATGGTTTCGTATTCCCCTCAAGTGATATTTATGATGGTTTGGCAGCTGTTTATGACTATGGTCAAAATGGTGTTGAACTCAAAAATAACATCAAACAATATTGGTGGCAAAGCATGGTCTTGCTACACGAAAACATCGTGGGCATTGACTCGGCCATCTTTATGCACCCTACCATTTGGAAAGCTTCAGGCCACGTTGATGCCTTCAATGACCCTTTGATTGACAACCGTGACTCTAAGAAACGTTACCGCGCTGACGTTCTTATTGAAGACCAAATTGCTAAATACGAGGAGAAAATTGAAAAGGAAGTTGCTAAAGCACGCAAGCGCTTTGGTGATGCCTTTGATGAAGAAAAGTTCCGCGCTACTAATCCTCGCGTTATCGAACATCAACAAAAGCGTGATGCCTTGCACGAACGCTACACCGAGGCCATGAACAAAATGGACTTGAACGAGCTGAAGCAAATTATTCTTGACGAGGAAATTGTTTGCCCCATCTCAGGTACACGCAACTGGACTGATGTACGCCAGTTCAACCTCATGTTTAAAACAGAGGTTGGCTCAACTGCCGATGGTGCCAGCACCATTTACTTGCGCCCTGAAACAGCACAAGGTATATTTGTTAACTACTTGAATGTGCAAAAAACAGGCCGCATGAAAATTCCTTTCGGCATTGCACAAATAGGTAAGGCTTTCCGTAACGAAATCGTTGCACGCCAGTTCATCTTCCGTATGCGCGAGTTTGAACAAATGGAGATGCAGTTTTTTGTTAAGCCTGGCACCGAAATGGATTGGTTCAAGACATGGAAGAAGACTCGTCTTGCATGGCACGAAGCTTTGGGCTTTGGCGATGAATGCTACCGCTACCACGACCACGAAAAGTTGGCTCACTATGCCAATGCCGCCACCGACATTGAGTTTAAGATGCCTTTTGGTTTTAAAGAGGTGGAAGGTATTCACTCACGCACCAACTTTGACCTTTCACAGCATGCCAAGTTCTCAGGTCGCAAAATTGAATACTTCGACCCCGAAGAGAATCGTAGCTACACTCCTTACGTTATTGAAACATCAATTGGTGTTGACCGTATGTTCCTCAGCGTTATGTGTCACTCATACACTGAAGAGAAGCTCGAAAATGGCGAAACACGCGTAGTACTTAAGTTACCTGCAGCCTTGGCTCCCGTTAAGTTGGCCATCATGCCATTGGTTAAGAAAGATGGACTGCCCGAAAAGGCGCACGAAATCATGAACGAGCTCAAATTCCACTTCAACTGCAAGTATGAAGAGAAGGACTCTATTGGTAAGCGTTATCGCCGTATGGATGCCATCGGTACTCCCTATTGCATCACCATCGACCACGATACACTTAATGACAACTGCGTAACCCTTCGTAATCGCGACACTATGGAGCAAACCCGTGTTGCCATTAGCGACCTACGTTCACTCATTGAGGACAAGGTGAGCATCACCTCACTCTTGAAAAAGATTCAATAATTCGCACCTATTTATATAGAACGTCATTATAACAAAGGGCTTATAGACACCCCGTGCCTGTAAGCCCTTTTATAGGTAAAAATTATGTTGAGTTATATGAACAAATTAATAACTTTGCTGAGCCTGTTCCTATTGTTTGTGACCAATAGTGCCTTCACTGCTTGCACCGACAATGTTAACAAGGAAACTGAAGACGCAGAATTCACCACTAACTGGAAAGAGCGCAATGCACAATACTTTGATAGTTTGCTCAACGTAGCCCGTCAAAAAGTGACCGAAGCTCGCACACAATATGGTGATGACTGGGAGCAGCACTGCGAATGGCGCGTATTTTTGAGTTATGCCAAAAGCACAGGTGGCCCTTCAACCGATTCCATCTGCGCCCGCGTTATCAGCACCTCATCAAGCACCGATGCGCGCATACCTCTTTACACCGACTCTGTAAAGATTAACTACATGGGACACCTAATGCCCACACAGAGTTATAAAGAAGGACGCGTGTTTGACCATAGCGGCATATACGAGAACAACGACTACGTGTTTAGCCCCACCTACTCTGTTCCCGCACGTTTTGCTGTAAGCAACTTAGTTGAAGGCCTTACTACCGCCATCATGCACATGCACATCAACGACCGATGGATGGTGTACATTCCACAAGAGTTAGGCTATGGCAAATTAACCAGAGGTGTTATGCCAGGCTACTCCACCCTATGTTTCGACCTACAATTAAAAGACATTTGCCGAAAGGGTGATAGCTTTCAGTGATATGCCAAAAGCGTGTACTACCACATAGCGGTAGATAGAATAGCTTCATGCCATTAGACATTGAATCTATTTCTATCTACCGCTTTGCATGTAGCTAACAAACATATTTTTTTTGCATACAAGCATATTACATTAATGCGTTGGCGGAATGTAACCATCCGAACTAAGCCGTATTGCATAAAATCGAGTAGGAGGTAAACACTAATCATAGGTGTTTATCTCCTACTTTCATGTTTACCGACCTCTCACACCACCGTACGTGCCGTTCGGCATACGGCGGTTCCTATT
>URDV01000274.1 GCA_900546605.1 uncultured Prevotella sp. | reverse complement strand
TTCCTGTCTTCGTCTGTCCTCGCCACTTTTAACCAAAATGAGGAAAGTAACTGACAACCAGTAAACTTTCCTCATTCTTCTCTCAAACACTTTTTATATGTACTTTCACGGTGTCGAAAGTGCGCATGCACGATGACTTGATGCAAGATGGCCTGATAAAGAAAGACCGAGGTGCTGGCTCATTCATCACCATTGGCGAACCTGACATTGCCCTCATACGCGATGAAGACGGAGAGCATTGCCACATCGAAATACGCGGCCTCGACATTTACGACCCTATCAAGGATGATGTAAAGGCGCGCTCTGTAGATGACATTGCCTATTGGGAGATGGATGACAACTACAATGCACAAGCTTTCATTGTAACAAGCATGCACTTTTGCGGCGGCAACAAAAAGGAATACGAACCGTGGAAGAAGAGCCTTGACAAGATGGCCAAACAAAGTGCCAAGAGCAAGAAGAAAGCCGAATCGACCTTGCGCCTTGAAATGCAAGACGAACTGTGGGACACTCTTTACGACTTTAAGAGTGAACCTATCCCCTATGAGCCGGGACGCAAAATTTGCATTCGCGTGGTCAGCCAATTTGGTGAAGAAAGCAGCAAGGTAATTACGATGAAGTAACGAACCTATCCCAACAACTAATTTTCTATAACCAACAAAAGAGGGCTTTATGAATTGCATTACGAAACATATTTTGAAGACGACAGCATCACGCTGTGGTTTATAGAATACCCCGTAAAGCGCATGGTAAAATATAAAAGTCTGAAGAAATAGCACATACAATAACGCTGACGCTGTGATGCGTTGGCGTTATCTATAATGGGAAGACTTCTTTAAATGCTGATAGATAACAACGCGAGGACGCGTTGCCCCCAGTACCGGGTGAAAACAGGAAGTGTGGAGAAAATCGAGCAAAATTCGTGGAACTTTTAGTTGTATGATCTGAAATAATTCATGGTTATTTGCTAACTTCGCAAATTCTAAGATAAAAGCAAGACTTAACTTAAGTTATAACCTCTAACATTTCTCAAGCAGCAATTCTCCAAGATTGCTATCTTCACAATGACTATGAACACAAAAGCTCTACACCCCCACCCCTTGATAAGCCTACTACCATTGGCAGTACTAATAGCACTAATAGCTCTAGTACTCCGACTCTTTCCCGATGATGCACTGAACGGGGCTTCACAGGTAGCACTTATGGTGGCATCGTCGGTGTGCGTGGCACTATCAATGATGGTATATAAAACACGATGGACCGTGTTCGAGGAGATGATTAAGAAAACGGTGGGCGACGCGGGCGTTTCAATTCTTATTCTCTTGCTCATTGGCATGATGTCCGCCACATGGATGATAAGCGGTGTGGTGCCTACCATGATTTATTATGGTGTGCAACTTATGTCACCATGGCTCTTTCTGCCCTGTGCTTGCATTATTTCCTCATTTATCTCGGTGATTACAGGTACTTCGTGGACTACGATTGCCACCATCGGCATCGCACTAATGGGTATAGGCGACGCACTCGGCATTCCGCAACCTTACACGGCAGGTGCCATCATATCGGGTGCTTACTTTGGCGATAAGATGTCGCCCATGAGCGACACTACGGTACTTGCCTCATCGATGGCGGGGGCCGACTTGTTTAGCCATATTCGCTATATGCTCTACACCACTGTTCCAAGTATCGTAATTTCTCTGGTGTTATACTTGGTGATAGGATTGTTCTACAACGGACAAGAGGTAGAGGTTGGTCAGTATCTTACGGGACTCAATAATGGATTCAACATCTCGCTATGGACCATGCTTGTGCCGTTCTTCACAGCATTTCTCATTTATAAGAAGATGCCTTCGCTTATCACGCTACTTCTATCTGCTCTCGCAGCTTGCATTTGTGCTATTGTGCTTCAACCCGAGGCACTGATGCAGATTGCTGGCGAGAAGGAAGTCAATGCCACAAGCATTTTTGAGGGATTGATGCTCACGTGCTATTCGAAGACGCAGATTGATACGGGATTTGAATCCATTAATTCTCTGGTGGCTACGCGAGGCATGGTGGGTATGCTCAGCACGGTGTGGCTCATTCTCTGTGCCATGTGTTTTGGTTCGTGCATGGTGGCAAGTGGCATGTTGAGAAGCATTACGCATATTATACTGAAGGGCATCAAGGGTACGGCCTCGCTGGTTTGCTCAACTGTGGTGTCGGGCGTGCTGCTCAACTTGATTATGGGCGACCAGTTCCTATCCATCATCATGAATGTGTCAATTTATCACGATGAATATGCTGAACGCGGCTACCGACCTGAGTTGCTCAGCCGTTCTACAGAGGACTCTGCCACGGTTACTTCTGTGTTGGTGCCATGGACGGCATGCGGTATGACGCAGAGCACGGTATTAGGCATACCCACTCTGGTGTATCTGCCCTTCTGTTTCTTCAATATTATCAGTCCGCTGATGAGTTGCTTGGTGGCGATTTTGGGGTTTGTGCCGAAGCCAGAGGGGGCAACAGATAAACGCTGAGTGTTTCATGCTGCCCGCGTTTTCTAAAACATTATTTTTCTGCTTCGCGGAATTTTAAACGTATAAAAGAATTTGCAAAAACGAAAGTAACTAAAAGGACTGAATTCCAAGCGAGGAATCCAGCCCTAATTTTTGCGGTCGGATAGCAATAAATTTAAATACCGCTTTTCGGAAATATTGACTTTTTTAATAGACGCAATTACGTATTTTGATAGTAATATAATGGGAGTAAAGGAAGAATTGTTGGGGCGTAAAGAAGATAATGCAGGGGAAAATGGTATAGATTTGTGTAAATAATGCAAATTAAGGTTATATAGTTTGTAGAAAAAGTGTCTATTTTATATAGCGACATCATTTTGGGGGGACTATGAAATAGCTTGTATCTGCAAAAAAATATCTCATATACCCATATTCTAACCAATAGATAGCTTATATTCAATAGATAGCAGTACTCAATGGCACATGAGTATAGTACTC
>URDV01000273.1 GCA_900546605.1 uncultured Prevotella sp. | reverse complement strand
ATTAGTAAACAAGTTGACAAGTTAACGGGTTAACGGGTTAACAGGTAAGTTTGCCAAGCTTTTCAAATTTATGCGCCCTAAAGTTAGCACTAAAAATCAGAATGTAGTACTTACACCAAGTTTTAAAGCCTACATTTTTGGCCATGTTGAAAGTAAAGCCTATTTTTGTCACCATACTTAATACCTTTACTACCATGGAAATACTTAACAACCTAACAACGTGGTTAGCTTCGTCAACAGGCCAAGTGACCATTGTGATTGCTGTGTTTGCCTTAACCATTGTGGCATTTATTGCCGACAAAGTGCGCAGCGACATAGTAGCTCTCAGTTCATTGGCCTTGCTACTTGTTACCAATGTGCTTAGCCCCAGCGAGGCTTTGGCAGGCTTTTCGAACTCTGCAGTGGTCATGATGATTGGCCTTTTTGTGGTAGGTGGCGCTGTGTTTCAAACAGGATTGGCTCGCATCATTTCAGGCCGATTGCTGAAGTTGGCTGGCACAAGTGAAGTAAAACTCTTCTTTCTTGTTATGATTGTTACAAGTGTGGTGGCTGCATTTGTTAGTAACACGGGAACGGTTGCTTTGTTGCTACCCATCATTTTAGCCATGTCAAAGTCGGCTGGCACAAGTCCTGCCAAACTCATGATGCCCTTGGCCTTTGCCAGTTCAATGGGTGGCATATTGACGCTCATTGGCACTCCGCCCAACTTGATTGTTGATGGTTATCTGCGCGATAATGGGCGTGAGGGCTTTGCCTTTTTCGATTTTCTGCCCATTGGCCTTATATGCTTAGGCGTAGGCTTGGTATTACTTTATCCACTGTGCCGTCTATTTTTAGGCAAGAAGGCACGCGAAACGGCTGACAATTCAAACGATGCTTCTTTGGCATCGCTACTTCACGAATATCACATTGCCGACTTGGTGTTTCGCCTACAAGCACAAAGCGGTAGCTCACATCTGGAAGGTATGAGCGTAGGCGAACTGAACATTCGTAGGCAATATGGCATCACTATTCTTGAAGTACGACGCGCTAACCGCACCGTGTTCAGTACAAACATTCAAGAGTCGGTGAATGCTGACACTATACTGCAAGCTGACGACACCTTTTATGTGCTTGGACATCGCGAACAGGTTGAAAAATTTGCTGCCGACCATAACCTTGCGGTGTTTGAAGATGAAGAACGCGATGCCAAAGGGAAACTCGACTTTTACGAAATAGGCTTGGCCGAGGTGCTCATTTCGCCTGAATCGTCACTCATTAACCGCACTCTGCGCAAAGCTAACTTTAAAGAGCGCTTTGGCATTAATGTATTGGCCATTAAACGTGGCGGCAAATATTTGTTTGACAATGTGCTGGACGATGTGGTGAAAAATGGCGATATGATTCTTGTGCATGGTGAATGGAAAGGCATTGAGAGCATGGCCAAAAAGAACCGCGAATGGATTGTTATTGGTTCACCCACCGAGGATGCTGAGAAGGTGGCTCTTGACCATAAAGCCCCTTTAGCTGCCATTATTATGCTACTAATGATTGTGTGCATGGTCTTTGCTGACCAAATAGGGGTTAAACCTGTGGCTGTTGTCATCATTGCAGGTTTGCTCATGGTGCTTACACGCTGTGTGCGCAGTGTTGACGCTGCCTACAAAATGATAGGGTGGGAGAGCATTGTACTCATTGCTGCTATGATGCCTATGAGTACGGCTCTTTCAAAAACGGGCATTTCGGAGTGGATTGCTACGTCATTGGTTGAAGGACTACATGCCTATGGCCCTATTGCTGCCATGGCGGGGGTATATATCGTTACTTCGGTGTTGAGTACTTTCATTAGCAACTCGGCCACAGCCATATTGGTAGCTCCCATTGCCTGGGCTGCTGCTACGCAATTGGGTGTTTCGCCCACGCCCTTCATGATGGCAGCGGCGGTGGCGGCAAGCGCTTGTTTTGCCACTCCTATATGTACCCCACCTAATGCCATGGTGATGAATGCCGGACATTATAACTTTATGGATTACGTTAAGGTGGGTATTCCCTTACAAATTATTATGGGCATAGTGGCCATTTTGGTCATACCACTCTTTTTCCCATTCTAACTGCTTCATGCTTTGAATAAATGGAGTTCTGCTCATAAAAACACTTCATTCACTTGCTATTATTAACCGATACAAACTAAATTAACTCATTCAAAATGAAAAGATTTTTTACCCTTTGCTTTGCCTTACTACTTACCTTGGCAGGCACATTAACTGTTCAAGCTCAGTCATTTAGCTATGGTATTGTTGCTGGATATAACTTAACTAAACTAAAATATTCAGGATCTGCTAAAGAGAATTTTAGCTCTGACAATAAGTCGGGCTGGTACATTGGCCCTAAAGTGGCCTTTAACACGGTTATTGGCTTAGGCATTGACGCTTCACTGCAATACTCTCAACGCAAGCTCAACATGATTGGCACACGCTATGATGCCAACAACTTGCCCATTGATGAGGCTTCACAATCAGAAACCTACCGCACGATTGAAATACCTATCAACCTGCGCTATAACATTGGTTTGGGCAAAATTGCAGGTGTTTTTGTTTACACAGGTCCACAATTTGGATTTGCCTTGCAAAACATGGAGTGGTCGAACCTTGGATCGGGCAATAACTTTAGCAAGGAAAACATGAACACCACTTGGAACATTGGTGCTGGTGTGCGCTTGTTCAAGCACCTTGAAGCCAGTGTGGGTTACAACTTTGCCTTAAGCAAGGCGGGTAAAGCCATTTTTAATAACCTGGGCGGTAGCACTGGCAATAGCGATGACTATGAGCTGAAGTATAAAACGAACACCTTCCAGCTGCAAGTTGCTTATATGTTCTAAACAACGTGTGTGGGGTAAGCAAAGATGATGGCGGAATTTCAGGTTAACGGGTTAACAAGTTGACAGGTTAACAAGTAAGTATGCTTTACACCACTTATTAACCCGTTGGCGGAATTTCAGGTTAACAGGTTAACAAGTTGACAGGTTAACAAGTAAGTAT
>URDV01000272.1 GCA_900546605.1 uncultured Prevotella sp. | reverse complement strand
TCAACATTGGTAAAAACGGTGGGAGTTTGTGGACTGAACAAGCCATTTGTAGCATTCTGCTTCAAATAGTTCTCAACAAATGGAGTGAGGTAACGATATGAGGCATGGGTAAGACGTGGTGAGAGCGTAATGCCACTATCACCAAAACCACTCATATGATGCGTCATATACTCATCGGCTGTTGAGAGCAAGTCGGTGCCCTTTTTGCTTTGCACATAGATATTCCACCATGCTTCGTTCGTTTCGCTTGAGGGACATTCTATGTAGTTCTTTGCCAACACGGCCATGGCACGCAAGCGTAGCACCCAAGGCTTAATGTCAGCATATAACAAACGTTCGCCATCAACCGTTGAGTTTTCAAGTGCTATGATCACATCACAATTTTGCTCAATGTTGTTCATCAAGTCTACAAGGTCAGCACTATTGCTACTATCATCCTTATACTTGTTAATGAGCGTGTTGAGCGATGCTGGATCATTCTTACTCAAGTAGGGAGCCAAAAAGCGATAAGCCTTTTGCGCTGCTTCGTTGCCAGGGAACAAGCCCTTGAACGATGCCTCCCAAGAATTCATGTTGTCGAAGCCACGATTGTTCCAGCTATAATCACCTGCTGAGAAAATGGCTGTTTTTGAGGCTTCACCTTGCTCCATAGGGTTGCACAATATGCCTTGATTGCTGGCTGAGAGTTCATCAGCAATAGTAGAATTATTTCCTACATTGGGCATGTCAATGAAGTTATTTTTCATGTCGAGCGGATAGATTTCGCTCGGCCCCGTTCCGTTATCGTTGCAAGGATAGTTCCACCACCAAATGGCTTGACGGCCCAACTGAGTTTGCAAGGTGTTCAAGTCTCCATTATTGGGCACAGACCATACACCACCACCTGTGTAATAAACGGTTACGTTTGATGGCATGGTGCTAAGTGCTTTAAAGAAGCGATTGTATTGGTCGTCACTTCCCGCGAAACCGCGACAATAAATTTGTGGAGTAAAACGAAGGGGCTTTACGGTGTCAGTAGGATTGGCTCCTGCTACATTCCATTTCTGCTCAATGGCCTTTTGAATAGCTCCTATGTTATCGGCTGTTACCTTCATGGTAGCATCGTCACTAGGTACAGCAACGTCATCGGCAAACACGGCAAACTGGCGGAAGCCAAGGTCATACATGTAACCGAATTTTTTCATTATATCATTCACTACCGTATTACTATACATGATAGCATTGCCCGGGTGAATAGCCCATACCACACTCACCTTGGTGTCGTGTGCCACCGAAGTGAAGTCCTTCAAATCTTGTTGTGATGAAAAGCCAGCCTCCTTTTGCGACTGTGTTAACGTTGTAGGATAGGCTTCTTTCCACTTACCTGAGTGATAGGTGTCGCTCTTAGGACCATAAACGTAGCAATTCATTTTGTAGCGCATCATGAAGCGCAACAAGTCCTGACGCACCTCACCTGCATAGGGTTTACCATAAAAGCCTTCAATAACACCACGCTCCTTTAAGTCAGCATAGTCATTAATGGTAACTGTAGGCAAGTTGGCTATACCATTGTCAAGCATCTGTTCAAGCGAAGCCAAGCCATAAAATGTGGCATCGGTGTTTTCGCCCAACACTAATAGTTGTGCTACGCCATTGCCTCCATCAGTTAACGACACTATATGGCGGTCGAACTTGCCTTCTTTGGTCAACACGTCAGTTGACAAGTTCAATTGTGCAGCCACAGCATTACCTTGACCATTGCTACCATTCACACCTAAATAAACATTCGATTCGGTAGTTGAGGCAGCATCGTTAAAATTTACCGATACGTTGTGGGCTGCAAAGATGCTCTTCACACGGTTGCGGGTTACTTCGTCAATGCCGTTATCGCAAACAACGTTAACCGTATTACTAAAACTGACCTTGCCATTGCCCGCTACTTGTGTGTGCGGCACAGGGTAGATTGTATACTGCCCCATCATCGTCATAGGAAAAATGAGGGCAGCCATACCTATAAGTAAGGATTTCTTTTTCATAGATTTGGTAAAAAAGATATTTGTATTGACTTGTGCAAAAATACGCAAAACTTTTGGATTGTAAGCACATTAGGAGTTTTTAGTAAATGGCTTACTTTATTTTTTATTACAGTCCGCTAAAAGTTTTCGACAGATATAGAATTGGGATGAATTCCTCGTTTTGCTTGGAATTCATCCCTTTAAGTTTTCTCTATTTTTGAATAATATTAATTCTATAAAATAAGAAAGAGGAATGAGACTAACGCTTTACAAGTCGTGTTGTTGTAAACGATATTCAGCTAACTTTTCATATTTCGTACCTGGACGTCCGTAATTAGCATATGGATAGATACTTATGCCACCACGAGGGGTGAACAAGCCTGTAACCTCTATATACTTAGGGTTCATTAATTTAATGAGATCCTTCATTATGATGTTCACGCAGTCTTCATGAAAATCACCATGATTACGAAAACTGAACAAATAGAGTTTCAAACTTTTGCTCTCAACCATCAAGGTATCAGGCAAATATGCAATGCGTATTTCGGCAAAATCAGGTTGACCCGTTATGGGACACAAACTCGTAAACTCGGGACAATTGAAACGCACCCAATAGTCATTACCAGGATGTTTGTTGACAAACGTTTCGAGCACCTCGGGGGCATAATCACTCTTATACTCGGTTTTACGGCCAAGAGCATTTAGCTTTAAGTCTTCGCGCATATTTTATTTGTTTTCGTTTTTTATTTTCAAATATTCCTCTAATCCCTCACGGCGTAATTTGCAAGCAGGGCAATGTCCGCACCCATCGCCTACTACACCATTATAACACGTTAGTGTGCGGTGGCGAACCAAATCAAGAACGCCTAACTCATCGGCCAGAGCCCATGTTTCGCATTTGTCAATCCACATTAAGGGTGTGTGTATAACAAATTGCTCCTCCATAGCCAAATTAATGGTTACGTTGAGCGAACGTATAAAGGAATCTCGACAATCAGGATACCCCAGATCGGAAGAGCACACGTCTGA
>URDV01000271.1 GCA_900546605.1 uncultured Prevotella sp. | reverse complement strand
AAGTATGCTTTACACCATTTATTATGTTAAAGCAGAATGACAGGAAACTTAAAAAGCTTGGCAAACTTACCTGTTAACCCGTTAACTTGTCAACTTGTTTACTAATTCCGCCAACGCGTAATTATAGGTTACTTGTTCATATTGATGTTGAGGTGAAATTGTATGTAAAACATAAGCATCATGCGTTCTCTTTTTTTTGTGTAAAAGGTTGCATGATGCTTTATTTCTTTCTTGAATTACCCTACAAGCGATGTGAAGGGTGGGGTAGGGGTTGTGTCTATCACAGGTTGGACATAATGCTTATTTTTGTAGTTTCCAAGCATAGTCAACCATCTTGATAGCGGTAAGTGCAAATTCTTCGCCTTTGTTGCCTAAACGTCCACCAGCACGTTCTTCAGCTTGTTCATGGTTGTTGACGGTGAGTAAGCCGAAAATTACTGGTATGTCGCCATGAGCGTTCAGTTCGGCAATGCCTTGGGTTACACCTTGACATATGTAGTCGAAGTGAGGGGTGTCGCCACGAATAACGCATCCTAAGATGATAATGCCGTTAACATGACCAAATTTGGCTAATTGCGAGGCGGCATATACTAGTTCAAAACTACCAGGCACACGTTTAACGGTGATGTTGTTTTCTGCAACACCATTTTTTTGAAGCTCTTTCATAGCCCCATCTAATAGTTTGTCGGTAATGTGGTTGTTCCATTCTGTTGCGATGATGCCAAAGCGCATTTCGCTTGCGTCGGGTATGGGGATTGTTTGATCTTCTGTATAAGAAAAGTTGGCTGATGACATATGTTTATGAGGAATGATTAAATGCAAAAGGTTAAAGAACAAAGCGTAACCATGTTCTGCTAAAAGACCATGTTTGCTACTTCATGCTTTAACCTTTTGTATGCTATTATAATATGTACGCGTACGCGCGTAAACGTTATTTGCTAAGTCTTTCGATGTACTTGTCGATGATGGCGTCAAGTATTACACCATTTTGTTGCTGACGAGCGCAAAGAGGTGCTGAGGGGTATTGATCCTTAATGTCTTGATAAAGTTTTAAGGCATCGTCCTTCTTGTTTTGGCTTTCAAGAATCAAACCTGCATCAAACAAAGCTTGTGCGCAGAGAGCAGGAACGTCGGTGGCTTTAGCTGCCTTCTTGAATGTTTCAACAGCCTTGTCTAATTGCTTATCTGTAGCGTAGGCATTCGCTAAAGCTGACAGAGCTTGAGCTGAGATAGTAGCATCGCCTTTTGTGTCAAAGTCCTCAAGATACTTGATGGCATCTTTGGTCTTTCCTAATTGATAGCTGCAAAGGCCAGCTTCATACTTAGCAAGGTTACCTGCATCAGTTGAACTATATTTGTCGGCTATTTTGGCTAAACCAAGCGTCTTGCCTTCGCCTTTAAGTGCATGCTCATAATCCTGTGCCATAACATATTGCTGCATGACGATACCTAAGCATTCTTGTGCTTTTTCTTCGCGAGGCTTTGAATAGCCATAAACGTAAGCGAATGAGCCGCCTACAATTACAACCACAGCAACAATGGCGGTGATTACCTGCTTTTTGTACTTGATGAAAAAAGCTTCTGACTTGGCCAGTGTTTCGTTTACATCAAGTGCTTGAGTGTTCTTTTGATTGCTCATAATATGTTTGTTCTTTTGTTTTCAGAAAATTGCAGCGCAAATTTACAACTTTCCCTCTAAGTAATGAAATAAACCTTTGTTTTTTTTGCTTTTCGTTGATATTTACTACTTTGTTGTTGCGTGTGCTCGTGGCAAAAGCGTAAATTTGCACTCTAAATTTATAAACGATTTCATGATACTCAATCATCTCTCAATAACCAATTATCGTAATTTGCAAATAGCCAATCTTGACTTCTCGCCCAATGTGAACTGTTTGGTGGGGGCAAATGGTATGGGTAAATCAAATGTGTTGGACGCTATTTATTATTTATCATTTTGCCGAGGGTTTGCGAGTGCACAGGATTCGGCAAACATCCATCATGCATCTGATTACTTTATACTTGAAGGTGATTATCAGTTAGAATCAGGAACTGTACAACATGTTTGCTGCTCGCTGAAACAAGGCTCGCCTAAGCGCGTAAAGGTGGATGGTAAGGCAGTAAAACGTATATCTGATCATGTGGGGCGTATTCCCATGGTGATGATAGCTCCTGCCGATGCTGCTTTGATTTTAGGGGGGAGTGAAGAAAGACGTCGATTTATGGATATGGTGATAATGCAGTATTGTCCCTCTTATTTAGATGCCTTGATACGTTATGAGAAGGCTTTAAAGCAACGCAATGCTCTCTTAAAGCAAGAGGATGAACCTGATGAGAGTGTGATGCTTGTGTTGGAGGAGATGATGTCCATGTCGGGACAGGTGATTTATCAAGAACGCAAACAGTTTGTAGCGGAGTTTTTGCCTATTTTCTTAGAACTCTACCATCGTCTGTCGGGTGATGAAAGTGAACAAGTTGATATTCAATATGTGAGTCATGGTGATAGGGGAGACTTGTTGCCCCAGCTAACGAACTGGCGCATAAAAGAGCGTATTGTGGGATATTCATTACATGGAATGCATAAGGATGACTTGGACTTGAAGTTGAACGGCTATGCTGTAAAGCGTGAAGCATCACAAGGACAACAAAAAACATTCTTTATTGCAATGAAACTCTCGCAATATGTGTTTTTAAAGAACAAGGGAGAGCAGCGTGTGCCTTTATTACTATTAGATGATATATTTGATAAATTGGATGCACAACGCGTAAGGCGCATTATTGATTATGTTAGTAGTCAAGCGTTTGGACAAATTTTTATAACAGATACACGCCGTGAACATTTAGATGGTATTTTGGCTGCAACGCAACGTGATTATAAATTATTTTCGGTTGTGAATGGTGAAGTGAATGAGGTGTAATGGGAAAACGAATACTCCAAACTTCATTAAAGGTGACATCTGCTACCGCGAAGATAGGCTGCACCTCAGCAATAAAAATAAAAGTCTTTCAGCCTTTTATTTTGTATTGCGCTCGGTTTGCACTA
>URDV01000270.1 GCA_900546605.1 uncultured Prevotella sp. | reverse complement strand
TACTTGTTAACCTGTCAACTTGTTAACCCGTTAACCAAAAATTCCGCCAACGGGTGTATTTAGGGCTTTTTGTCACAGTTTGTAGCCTAAACTAATGAGTGCGCTCACGTTGCGACGTCCTTGTGCATTGAATTTGCCTATGCCCCAATCTGCTTCAAGTCCTATGGTAAAGCTGGTAGGGAATTGATAGCCTACATAGGTTTGCACACCATAGTCAAAACGATGGGTGCCTGGTTCGTTAAATGTTTTTTGTTCGTAATAATAGCGGTTCACCCCACTCTGTTCGGTGTCACCTTTTGTTTTTTGTTTACCTCCTACGCCATAGGCCACATAGGGTCCTGCACGAAACACAAGGTATCGGCTCTCGCCTGTACGCAGATAGTAACTGAGGAGCAAGGGCAGCTCTATATAGTTTTGTGTGGCAGTGCGACTTTTGATGCCTATAAGGGGTTTACCCGTTTCGGGGTCAAAGCGTTGTTGGCCTTCGTCATCGAACACGTAGACTTGTTGGTTGGGGGCTTTCCACCCCTTGCCATAGAATTCAAGGCTGGGTGTGAAGGTGAAGTGTTGGTTGAACTCTATTTCGTAGCCGAGTCCTATTTTATAAGCGCCCACTACTTTAGCTTGTCCGTAGTGTGAAGCAAAGCCACCGCCCACCTTTAGTTGCACACTCTGTGCCAATAGCGTGGTGGGAAGAATGGATAATAATATGTATAATATTCGTTTCATGAGAGTTTATATATGTGTCCGACATGTTAGTTTCGGATTCAGCCCGCCCTTACTAAATGCGAAACTTGAGTTACTAAATAGTGATGAACCGCAGCTGCGCAGTTCATCACCTTTTTCGCCAACAATTCTATTTCAGCACATGGCATTATTCAAAGAACTGGCGCCAATCGTCCTTTTTACCCGACTGCTTAGCTGGTACGTAGTCTGGTTGCTTACGTTTTTTTGACTTACGTTCCTTCTTCCACTGCTGCTTCATTGCACGCGCATCAGCTGCTTCGGCATACGTGCGACGTGAGCCACGCTTGCGCTCAGTGTTTTTTGAATAATCCTCAGCCGATGACTTGCGCGATGATTTGCGCGAGGGACGTTTACCACCCCCCTCTTGTCCTTCCACTTGGTCTGCCTTGTCAACTACCACCTTACGTTCACCCACTTTCACGCGCTTCATTTTACTCAGCACTAAGTCGGCATCCTCATTGGGTACCTCAAAGAATGAACAATTATTGGTTAAGTCAATACGTCCTATTTCAACCTTACCACCCTTTACGTGACGATTGACCAAATTGATAATTTCACGGGCATAGAAATTGTCACGCTTTCCTAAGTTGATAAACAAGCGAGTGTAACCCTCTTCGGCTTGATGGTTTCCATCATCCCCCTTGCGACGTTCTCGACGCGACTTGCGACCTTCAGCATTATCGTCACCCTTGCGATCGGTAGGCTGTTCTATAACAGGAGCATCGGCATAGTAACGTAGGAAGTGTCCAAACTCACGACTCACAATACGCTTAATAAGGTCCTCCTTAGTAAGCCATTCGAGTTTGCGGAATATCTCAGGCAAGAAGGGAGCAATTTCGGTATCATTCACCTCAATGCGTTCCAACTCATCCATTACCTTGTAAAGTTGCTTGGTACAGATTTCCTGCGGTTCGGGCAATGTGCCAGCTTCAAACTTTTTGCCAATTACCTTTTCAATAATGCGTACCTTGCCCTTTTCGCGTAAGTGAATAATCGAGATGCTCGTACCACGTTTACCAGCACGACCTGTACGTCCTGAGCGGTGAGTGTAGTTTTCGACATCGTCGGGCAATCCATAGTTGATAACATGAGTTAAGTCATCAACATCCAAGCCACGAGCTGCCACATCAGTTGCCACTAATAGCTGGGTGTGATGCTGACGGAACTTTTGCATGGTCAAGTCGCGCTGCGCTTGTGACAAGTCACCATGCAAGGCTTCAGCATTATAGCCATCACGAATAAGATGGTCGGCCACCTCCTGTGTTTCAAGACGGGTGCGACAGAAGATGATGCCATAGATGCGTGGAAAATAGTCGACAACTCGCTTGAGTGCGGCATACTTGTCCTTAGCATGCACCAAATAGTAAATATGGTTTACGTTTTCGGCACCTTCGTTGCGTGAACCTACTACAATTTCTTTGTAGTCATGCAAATAGCTCTTGGCAATACGTTCAATTTCCTTGCCCATAGTAGCCGAGAAGAGCAAAGTATTTCGCTCAGTGGGCACACCAGCCAATATTTCATTAATGCTCTCGGTAAATCCCATGTTGAGCATTTCGTCAGCCTCGTCCAGCACCACATTTTCAACTGCATCCAGTTTAGCAACGCCACGATTCATCAAGTCGATGAGTCGGCCTGGTGTGGCCACTATCACTTGTGCCCCCTTGCGGAGTGAACGAATTTGGCTTTCTATGCTTGAACCACCATAAACGGCAAGTACGTGTAAGTCGTCAATATAGCGTGAATACTCTTTTAAGTCACCAGCAATCTGCAAACAGAGTTCGCGAGTAGGACTCAGAATGACAGCTTGTGTTCGGCGGTCGGCAGGGTTCACCTTTTGCAACACGGGCAAGCCAAAGGCTGCGGTTTTACCCGTACCCGTTTGTGCTAAGGCTATCACATCGTTGCCCACCCCTAACAAGTAGGGAATTACCTCTTCTTGCACGGGCATAGGATGTTCGTAACCCATTTCACTAATGGCGCGGCGTATTTCGGCCGACACGCCCAACTCTTCAAATGTCTTCATTAAATTATATATTATATATGTATATGTGTTAAGTTGGTATTCAAAATTAGTCTATATAATCGTGTTCTGATTTAGTCAATATACCTTGGCGCATTCTTTCGACCATTCATATCAACTAATTTTGAATACCTACTTACGTCCCGCCCTTTACCGCTCCACGCTCTGGGAGTCTTTACATTGTCATTTCCTAACAGAGTAATGAGCAGAACTATTGTTTAGTTACCCGTTGGCGGAATTTCAGGTTAACGGGTTAACAAGTTAACAGGTTAACAAGTA
>URDV01000269.1 GCA_900546605.1 uncultured Prevotella sp. | reverse complement strand
CAAAGAGGGATTTTTGCGTTCTGCACGTTCATTAACGCAAACAGCAGGTCGTGCTGCGCGTAATGTTAATGGACATGTTATAATGTATGCTAAAACAATAACCGAGTCGATGCAGCAAACGATTGATGAAACAAATCGTCGGCGTTGTAAGCAAATGGCCTATAACAAGGCCCACCACCTGGTGCCGAGACCTATTGTTAAACCTATTGAGAGCAACGAATTGGTTGAAATGCAACGTCAACGCATGGCGGCTAAAGAGGGGAATATTTCCCCAGTTGCTATGAAGGAATCAAGTTATAACACGACCTATTATGCAGCAAATGGCGAAACAGCCATTGCGGCAGAACCCTCAGCTACTTATGGCAAAGCAAATGAAGAGACTATAGAGCAAAAGAAAGTGCGATTACAAAAGGAAATGAAGAAAGCTGCTGCTGCCTTCGACTTCATTACTGCAGCTCAGTTACGTGATGAACTCTTGGCTTTAGATAAGAAATAGGTCCATACAATATTGTGTGTCCATCAATCCCCCTGTGTAAACAATGTTTAGCACAATATTACATATTTAGCCCATGTGCTTATGTACTCCGTGGTAAGTGGTAAACGGTAGAATGGTGTAAATGTTCATACCACAAAGTACTCAATATATACCATTTTCCATCTAAAACGCGAGGGTATAGCCAATATCGCTATTGTACTTAAGCACAATAGCGATATTGGAACAACAAATATGTTCAAAAAAACACAAACAAAAATGTTATATATTTCATACACGCTAAGCGTGTATTTACCTAAACCTATGCTATCATTCGGGGGGCTAAGCATAGAAATTAAGCCCCCCGATTAAGCGTCATCTACTTATTTTTCCAAATATGTTTACCATAGTTCACACCAGCCGCTTTATAAAAAGCAGGCTCTTGCTGCATACGGTGTACAAAGTCATTATAATTGCGGAGCGATTGTGGCGTCCACCCCGCCTCGGCTACAGCCGCTAAACGCGGAAACATAAGATACTCAACCGTCGAGGCATCCTCCACCCATTCCGTCCAAAAGTTAGCTTGCACACCTAAATACTTAGGTTGCAACCGCTCTTCCACATCCTTCATAGGCACATAGTTATAAACAGCCTGTACAGTTTCAGTTCCCCAACCTTGGGAGTGAGGCTCTGAGGCATCCTGACTTTGCTTACGATTAATGTAATATGGAATTTGAGGACTTAAAATCGTGTTAAAACCACGTTGAGCAGCATCTTTTGCAGCCTTGTCTGCCCCAATCCACGCCATAATTGTAATATCATTGCCCAAAGGCTGGGTGTTACCATGCAACACCTCATTCCAAAATATTAGTTTGCGTTGCTCCTTAGCAGGCTTTTGCGCCATGTGTTCTTTTATCTGCTTGTAAAAGTTTATTTGCAAGTCACGGTAATTATGGCTGCCTAAAGCTTTTAGCTGATTCTGACATTCTGTGTTGCGCTCCCACTTATACGTTGGGCACTCATCACCTCCCAAGTGAATATACTCGTAGGGAAAAATAGTAGAGAGTTCGTCAATAACATCGTTAGCAAATGTCACAGCCTTGCTATTAGCCACATTTATCACATCAGCCGAAACACCTTGATGTAACCACACCTCATGAGCATTTTGCGGATCGCAAGCCAAAAATTCGGGATAAGAAGCCACGGCTGCTTGTGAGTGTCCAGGAATGTCTATTTCAGGAACAATTTCAATAAAGCGTTCGTGAGCATAGTTCACAATTTCACGTGCATCTTGTTGCGTGTAAAATCCACCATAATGCAAGGTATCATTCTTAACATCACCTGCAGCCAATACCTTGCTATTGCGCCAAGCCCCCACATCAGTAAGTTTAGGATACTTTTTAATCTCAATACGCCAACCTTGGTCCTCCGTCAAGTGCCAATGAAACCGATTCATCTTATAGGCCGACATAAGGTCCAAAATCTTTTTTACCGCATCCTTGCCATAAAAGTGTCGTCCTTCGTCCAACATGAAGCCACGCCATGCAAATCGCGGTTTATCACAAATGCTTACCACGGGCACACTCCACCCCTTAGCAAGCGTATCAGACTTAACACCAGCCAATACGCTACGGTTAGGTAACAATTGTTGCAAAGTTTGCAAAGCATAAAAAAAGCCAACAGGGCGCGAAGCCTCAATCACAATATTACGTTGCGTAATGTTCAGCTTGTAAGCCTCGGGCTCAAGCGTATTATTAAGTTTAAGTTGAAGTTGGCCACCTTTCTTCACCCTTTTAAAAGCAATATTTGTGGCACGAGTAAATTTGTTTTCAAAATGCCGCAGCACCCATTGAATGCT
Source organism: uncultured Prevotella sp. (assembly GCA_900546605.1). Classification (GTDB taxonomy): domain Bacteria; phylum Bacteroidota; class Bacteroidia; order Bacteroidales; family Bacteroidaceae; genus Alloprevotella. The sequence goes on along the minus strand of URDV01000269.1, from coordinate 720 downwards.
ATCACCTGCATAAGCGTCAGCACAAGCACTTATTTTTTTACCAAACACAAATTGGCCGTTGCTCTGTTCCACTTGAGCTGGTTGCGGCACTAGGCAAAGCGTAGCCTTTTGTTGAGCATGCAGCAAAGGCATGCCACACAAAAGCAGAGATAGAGATATAAAGCGTATATTCATCATCAGCGTTTAGTTTTCTTCTTCAAGTTTATCCCAAAAGTTGTCAAGATCTTTACTCAGTCCCTCCATTAACTCGCCACTTATGAGCATCGTGTCATCATCCACCAAGTATAAGTCGGCAATCGTTTCGTGATCCTCGCCAATCAATACAAAGGAGTAGGGCTTAATGATAGCAATATTTTCAGTAACATCCTTAATTTGCTGTATTACAGCAATTAATATAGGTTGTATGTTAGAATAAAACCTCTCATCGTTGTTGCCTATCCACTCTTCAATAACGCAGCGCGTTATTTCGTTGTCATCGTCATCATAAATGCGCAACTCCCCGCTTTCTTGCTTTACTTGCAAGTAAAGGTCAGTAAGTGGTAACTGCTCGTTGTTTAACGAAAACTTTGAAGCCACCTTGCGCAAGGCACGTTCTATCTGTTGATAAGTTTGTTGATTAGCTGTCATGGTATTCCAACTTTTATGTTTATAGGGCAAATATACAACTTTCATTTGAATAGCTAACTGATTTGTGCAAAAATAGTATGAAATAATGCTGCC
>URDV01000268.1 GCA_900546605.1 uncultured Prevotella sp. | reverse complement strand
CCTCTTCAACCTCTGTTTCTGAACCTTTTCGTTCAGCCAGATGAGCAAAAGAAAGCTTGCTTTCGTTTTGCCTTGGCGAGAAAAGGTGCGCGAAAGCGAACGAAATATTGCACCCATTCATATCAACTAATTTTAAACACCTACTTAAGGGAGCCATCCTTTAGCATTACGCGGTTAAGTAGGTGTTCAAAATAAAACCTATTTATTACGCTGAATGCTAAAGGATGGCTCCTTCTTTTGATATATAAAATGGGTCAAAACTTTTCTGACAAAGTAAATCTTGATTTTGTAAAAGTTTAGACCTGTTTATTTTCAGGAAAGGGGAAAAAGAAATATTTGACAAAGGGGGCGTATATTACGCGTGCTCCACAACGATTATGAAATGAGGCCTATGTGCAACAACGCTACTATAGAGCTCCGCAAATGGAGTTTACTCATCGCCCACAATACATAAACGTTTTAGCTCATACATAGATCCATTATAAATATTGAGGTCAACCTTCTCTTTGATACCATCTAATCTTCCACAATCAGTATGTTGCCAAAAACGCCATTTGCCCTTATAGGCAAGCGAGCGAACATAGTAATGAGCTATCCAATAGGGGTAACGGTCAAAGTCCTTTGTGTTAAGATAATCTCTTTTAAACTTATAATTGGTGTATATAATAGGTGGAACACCATATTTTTTTTCCACTTGTTTTAGCCACGTGAGCGAAGCTTTGCGCAATTGTTCAACCGTGAGCGTACCTTTCTCTTCTATATCAAGAACAGGAGGTAAATCGCCCTCTTCAAGATGAACTTGTTTTAAAAAGAATTTGGCTTGATCCTTAGCCGAAACGTTGGGTTTAAAATAATGATAAGCTCCACGCAAAAAACCATACTCTTGCGCTTGGTAAAAGTTATCATTAAAATTTTCATCCATATGGTTCTGTCCCTCTGTCGCTTTTATAAAAATAAAGCTAATGGGTTCACCTTTAACCTCGGCATTTTTTAGTTTTGACCAGTCAATATCGCCTTGATGGTGACTAATGTCTATGCCGTGAATTGAGTAGCCATCAGGATAAATCTCTTCGCCATAGTTAGCTTGCCACTTTGACACATAAGGTGTAACGCCATAAATGTAAACAAAATAAGCCAAGAGCGCAAAGGTACATATAAGTCCCAAGCGTATAGCTAAAATCTTAGCCAACACCTTTGTGTTTATCAGCGTGCTATGTCTCTTGCTACGTCTACTTGAGCGTTTGCGTGTTGAACTTGAAGTAGAGTTACGCTTATTGACACGTTTGCTTGTGGTTGATGTTTTTTTATATGTAGTGCGCATTGTACCCATGCTAAAGCAAGAGAGAGTATGTAGAATGATAAAATGAAAAAAGGTCAAGTGGCAGAGTAGCGGTAGCTCATGTTATGAAGACTTATGCTGCTGTCACTTGACCTAATGTGTTTGTAAAATGTTATTGTGCGTAGAGCAGGTAAAAAGGATGAGCATTATTACAAAACCTTTACCATCCCTGCGCTAACAAAAACACACTTTACTTTTTGCCCTGTTCCAAAGCAAGTGTTTTGGTGCATTGGTCACATACCTCAGTTGGACCCCAGTACTGAATAGGACCAGGATAAACAAAGCATGTGTTCTCAGCCCACTCTTCGCGATGTGATGCAAATTCTTTGAAAGGTGCACCATCCAAACGAACTAAAGCCTTCTTAATAACTGGCTTCATTTCGCCATTACGGCGCTCCATGTTCATCATCATAGTGATGGGCACACCACCAGCAATCCATTGCTCAGCAGGAGCGGTAGTGTTCTTAACAATGGCCATGTAACCTGTTTTACCATTTGATACGAGTTGTGCAGCACTTGTACCCAAAGCATAGCAGTAGTCAGCATCGTAGTTTGAAGGAGCAGCACAGCGGCCTTCGTAGCCAAAGAAGTGGTGCAAAGCAGAGAACTTACCATTGTATTTGCCTTCAGCCTTCCATGCAGCCAACTTGTTGCCTACCATTTCAGAGAGAAGCTTTTCAGTTTCGATGAGTGAAACCTGTACGTTTCCGTGTGGGTCACGATCAAGGCAAAGCTGACGAGCTACATTCTCGGGTAAAGATTCGAGAGTTGCCAAGTTATCCTTAGCAATGTGGCTCTTAACAAAAGCAATTTGTGTTTCAGCGTCGGCAAATTCACGAGGCTCATGCTTGTCAGGATCAATTAAAACTTCATTCAATTCAGCAATCAATTTTTTGATAGCAGGAACGAATTCAATCAAGCCTTCAGGAATAAGAACAGTACCAAAGTTGTTGCCCTTTGCTGCACGCTTAGCTACGATTTCAGCAATGTAAGTTACAATGTCGTCAAGAGTTTGATTCTTAGCTTCTACCTCTTCGCTGATGATGCAAATGTTAGGCTGGCATTGTAAAGCACACTCAAGTGCAATGTGGCTTGCAGAGCGTCCCATCAATTTAATGAAGTGCCAATACTTACGAGCAGAGTTGGCATCACGCTGAATGTTACCAATTACCTCAGAATAAGTTTTGCATGCTGTGTCAAAACCAAATGAAGTTTCAATTTGGTCATTCTTTAAGTCGCCATCAATAGTTTTAGGGCAACCAATTACTTGTACACCATAATTCTTAGCAGCGTAGTACTCAGCCAAAACGCAAGCGTTAGTGTTAGAGTCATCACCACCAATAATAACGATAGCCTTGATGCCCAACTGACGGATGATTTCAAGACCGCTCTCGAATTGGCTTTCCTTTTCGAGCTTTGTACGGCCTGAACCAATCAAGTCAAAACCACCTGTGTTGCGATATTCGTCAATAATTGCATCGGTCAACTCAATGTACTTGTGATCAACCAAGCCACCAGGACCCATCAAGAAACCATAGAGCTTGTTAGCAGGGTTCTGCTTTTTCAATTCGTCATAAAGGCCACAGATTACATTGTGACCACCAGGAGCTTGACCACCTGAAAGGATGATACCGATGTTCATCGGAGCATATTCCTTCTTTTCGTCAGTAGGTACAAACTCAACGAGAGGCATACCATAGGTATTAGGGAAGAGTTTCTTAATTTCTTCCTGATCGCCCACGCTCTGAGTGGGTTT
>URDV01000267.1 GCA_900546605.1 uncultured Prevotella sp. | reverse complement strand
GCAAGTTGCCAACCCTGTTGCGTCAAAAGGGGGTGATGGGACTTTATGGGTTTACGTTGCTTGTGTCAACAGCCTACTATGTCAGTTACAGTTACATTGAACCCTTTTTGAATCAAGTAGCGCACATGCCCAATAGCATGATTACGGCCACGCTTATGGTGTTTGGTGGAGCAGGCTTTGTGGGTAGTTGGGTATTTTCAAAGTATTATAATGTCAATAGGCAATTGTTCATCTCAGTCATAGTAGCGAGCATGGCTTTATGCTTAGTGCTGTTGTGTCCACTTTCGTTTAGTCACCCCATGTTAATAGCTATTTGTGCCATATGGGGCTTAACCGCTACGGCCTATAATGTAGCCATGCAATCCAACATTATACTCATAACAACGCCCGAGAGTACATCGGTTGCCATGTCTATATTTTCAGGCATATTTAATTTAGGCATAGGCTGTGGTGCTTATGCTGGCGGCTTTATATGCGAGCATTACTCTATTAGCCAAATAGGTTATTTCGGGGCTATATTAGCCTTTATTGGCTGCCTATATTGGGCAATGCGATTGGGCAAAAGAGTGTAAAGACTAAAAAAAAAGGAGGAGGAGGGGGACGTAACAGAGTGGGTGCTAAGCGTTATTTCATGACAGCACAATGTCAGTAATAACCTGAGCACCCACTTTTTGGTTCAGTTTGCGTGTAAGTTCAGTTCGTTTCATCATCAGTTCTGTGCGCATGGTGGCCGATCGTAGTTTAACGTATAGCTTTTGATTATAAATATGAATGTCTTGCGTTAACTGTGCAACAGTTGGCCCCGCAATTTCATTCCATGATTGTAGAATTCTAAATTCGTTGAGGGGTGACTCTAATTGCGATTGACGTAGGTAGCGCAACAATACATTGCCTATGCTTTCTTCCTTTCTGCGTTCCATATAATGAATATATAGGGGGAGCTTTGATGTTATAAGGTAATAGGGTGGTTCTAAAAAATTTTGAACCACTCTATAATGTTAGCCTTTCTTGGGGATTCCCCCCCCCTCATTCAGGCTTTTCGGCTTCAATCTTTACAATGCCACCCGTAATGGGCGAAAGTTGAATGCGTGTAGAGAACTTTTTGTTAAATAGCTCCCCGCCCAAGTGTTCTGTACGTCCAAATTGAGCCATGCTAAAAGTTCGTGAAGCACATGAGGCATCCGAGGCCGTAGAAATTTTCACTTCAGCGCGACCAGGTATAGTATAGCGCAAGTCCTCCACCTCTTTTTTAGCTTTAGCGTCGGTAGGTTGAGCAGTTTGAGGCAAACTCTTCAAGTCGCGTACACTAATGTAGTAAGTGTTGCCAGCAGGGTCATCGGCATCAACCATGCCCAAGTAACGTGAAAAGTTGAACAATGGTTGCTGGGCCAACTCACCTGTTGGAGTTACGTCAAACGTAAAAACATGAGTTTCAGTCGAAGTCGTACCACGAAACAGCTGTAGTAAGCCCTCCTCTTGCGTGTTAAGGTTGTTCAGCATTAATTTAAGCTGTTCACCATCCTTAGGCATAAAGTCAGCCTGTCCCTTGGTGAGTAAGCCGCGGTTTTCGCGAATGTCATAAATTTCGTTAGCCGTCAACTCAGCCATTTTAGCTTTGCTACCAGCTGAAAGAATTTCCTCCGTTTTAAAGTCAGCACCATTCAGCGTGTTCAATTTGCCAGGAGTAACCGATGCGGTAGGAATATTTTGCATACTATTGTCCTCCACCTTAGCATTAATGGCAAGCAATCTACCATCGTTAGCCAATGAAACGAGTGGGGCAGAAGTCTTTTGCTTAAACTTAATAGAGTAAGCTTTTTTGTTATCGGCAATGCCGTAGCTATAGAGTTGAATATCATCTATCTTCCACTCATCATAAGCTGTGAGTGGTACGTTGTTAAGCTTAAGGTAACGTGCTGCATACTCAGCAAACTCACCAGAGGTGTAATGCGTTTTAGTAGTAGTAACAACCACTCTAACACACGTGTTAGGTAAAAAATAAGTAATACCATCACTCGTTATGCCAGGCTGATAAGTTGTAATTTCGGTTTGTGCCCAGGTTGTTACACAACCCAACATTATGCTAACTGCTATTAAGATAAATCGTTTCATTATATAAGTATGAGTTTATAAGTCATAAAAATCAGATGTGCTGTGTGCATTGTTTTCGCAAGGTGTACTTTTGAGCTCATTCATGCGCTTAAAGGCTTGTGGCAAAAAGTGTATAATGTCAGAGGCTGTAACAGCATGTTCGCCTAATTCGTTGGCAGCCAAGTCGCCCGCCAATCCGTGTAGGTAAACCCCCAAAAGGCAAGCCTCCTTTTCGCTATACTTTTGAGCCAAAAGCGCTAATATAATGCCCGTCAGCACATCGCCACTACCAGCCGTAGCCATTCCCGAGTTGCCCGAATGGTTAAAGAAAACCTCACCATCAGGAGTGCAAATAGCCGTAAAGTGCCCCTTTAAGCAAATGTAAAAATGATGTTGCTTAGCCATGTTGATGGCTTCGAGCAAAATGCTATATGAGTCGGCATTGCATATACCCAAGCGTTGCATCTCTTTAGCATGTGGCGTAAAGATGGTGTTAGTAGGAATTTGTGAAATCCACCCTTTGTGACTCCCCAATATGTTAATGCCATCCGCATCAATTACCATGGGTATGTCAGTATGGCTCGTTTGCTCTATAAAGGCCAAGGCTGTGCGCTTGTCAGTACCCAACCCTGGACCAATGGCCAAGGCATCAAAATCATTCGTTTTAACAGGTGTAGTAAATAAGCGCTCGCTCTCATCATGGTGAAGCACCACCTCAGGCAAGGCCGTTTGCATAATGTCGTTGTTCAGGGTAGGCACATGCGCCACCACCTTACCCACACCACTCTTTAGGCAGGCTTTGGCAGCCAACATAGCAGCCCCCGCCATGCCATATTTACCCGCAATGAGGAGCGCATTGCCAAAGGTACCTTTGTGGCCAAAGGCAGGACGCTTTTTGAGCAATCGGGCTATGTCGTGGGCAGTCGGAATTTGGTAAGGAATGCTCATCTCGTCCAATTTGTCGTAGCACAAATGAAAGTCAACCACCACCACCTTACCTGCGTAAAGTTGATTGTCGGGCAATATGAGAGCCAATTT